>JAQGKJ010000520.1 GCA_028290165.1 Bradyrhizobium sp.
TAACGACCATCGTGCGGGGCGGCGTTTTTTGCCATCGTTGTGAGGCCAAACCGGGCATCCGGACTGTACATCCGTGAAGCTGCCGCTCCGTCGTGGCTGTTAAGCCATCGGTCCCAAAACATATCACGACGTTTGGTAGGAGCAAGACAGTCGAGAGTCATTCAGCAAGGCACCCGACGCCTTTGCGTTCGGTACGGATTTGAATCTTAATGATAGATGGGTACGAGTGAACCTACGAACCAACGCGGACCGGTAAGCGTGTGTTGATCTTTCGCCTAAGCGTGTTGACTTGACTGGAGCGTCTTCTGATAGGCCATCACTGCGGAGGTTCGGTTGGTAACGCCGTATTTCTTCATGATGCTGCTCATGTAGTGCTTGACGGTCTTCTCGCTCAAGCTCAGCTTTTCCGCCACCATTCTGTTCGTCGCACCGCTCACGACCTCGAGCAGGATCTGCATTTCGCGATGGCTCAATCCGGAATTGACTTGCGTTTGCTTTTTGGTCTGGGCAGCGGAGAGTAGCCTGGTGGCGAACTCGGGAGATACGAATGACGTTTCATTCTTGTAGACCGCCCACAACGCCGCCTTCAACTCGGTCGCGCTTACGCCCTTCAGGATGTAGCCATGGGCGCCGGCGTTCAGGGCCGCGATTCCGGTCTGAGGGTTATCGCAGGCGGTGAGAACGACGCAATGGGTCTCGGGGAATTCGATGCACATCTGCTGGACGGTTTCGATCCCGCCGCCCGGGATTCCAAGGTCCAGAAGCATTATCTGCGGACGATGGTCGGAGGCGATCTGCAAAGCTTCGGTCGATGATCCGCCCTCGGCTACGACGTTGAAGCGCGCTTCCGCCCGAAACACGGCGGCCAGTCCATGACGGTAAATCGGATGATCGTCCACGAGAGCGATCGAAACTCGATCGGCGTTAGAATCCATAACTCACTCACAAAACAACGTTAACGCTGAAAGTATTTCAACTCTTAAATGAGAAGCATCATACACAGGAAAAGAAACTCATTTCAACAAATCTTTAAGAGAGTGGCTTCAGATGGTTACTCAGCCAGCCGCCGGCGGCTCGGAATCGCGGATGCATTGCATTGGTATGCTGCAGATCACTTCGGTTCCTGATCCTGGAACCGAAGAGATGGCGAAGGTGCCACCAAGGGCTTCGACCCGTGATGCCATTCCTGGTATCCCAAGTCCGGAGAGGTGGCTGCGGCTTTCGGGCTTGTCCGCAGACATTCCGCGGCCTGCGTCTCCGATCGATAGATGAAGGACGCCATCATTGGCGAACAGGCAGATGCTTTGCTCCATCGCACTGGAATGCCTGTAGGAATTGTTCAATGCTTCCTGGACGACGCGCGCGACGCAGCGAACGACCTCCCGCGGTAGCCGCGCCGGGACGTTCTCTGTGCGATAGGCGACCTTGCAATTTGTGCGGCCCTCGTGGGCGCAGACGATCGACTGCACCACATTCTCCGCGTCTCCCGTGTCCCCGATATCGGGAAGGAACAGGCCCGCGGATATCGCGCGGAGCTCCTTCAGCGCCTCCTTGGCGTCGCTGCGCAGTTCCTGAACGAGCGCGCGCGCGGGAGGCGGATTGTCGTGCAAGTGGCCCTCGACCTCGTCGAGTCGAAGCAGGACGTGGGACATCAGTTGCGCCGGTCCATCATGTAGGTCGGCGCCAATTCGCGTTTGGAGGAGATCGTCGACCTGGGTGGACTTCCGTAGTGCTTCTCGAACTCTCGACTGCAGTTCGTCGTTCTTGCGGAGTAGGCTCAATTGGTCTCGGAAACGCCGCTTTATCGCGGCCCGCTGGCGTCGGATCGTTAGGCTTCCGCGATAAACGATCGCAAACAGGACGAGCAACGTGCAGAGCCCCGCGGAGCCCACGACCAGCCAGGCGCCACCGACCGCGTAGGCCTGATCTTTCAGGAGGGCCCGCGCGTCTTCGTAGATTTCGGCGACCGCGATGATCTTTTCCGTCTCGGTTTTGTAGAGCGGCAGGAATATCTCGTAGAGCGGCATCGAGAGAGATCGTTCGAACTCGCTGTCATGGTCGTCCAAGTCGGCCATTCCCGCGCGGATTTTTCCTTGCAACGAAGGAAGGATGTCGGTCGTGGGAAATTGCTTTCCGATCAGACGTTTTTGGGTGCTGTAAACAATTGTGCCGTCGGGTCGCCAGATCTTGATCGACACTACGTGCCGTCTGGATTTCAGCAATTCGCTCACCGCGTCGAGTCTGCGGGCGTCTTCCGGGGTAGGCGAGCCGCCTTCGTCCATCGCCTGTACATGAGGCTCGACGAAATTGGCCATGTACAGTGCGGCAGCGCCGCTCGTTCCGCGCAGAACGCCGTCGGCGATGCGAGCGCCGACCCAACCGCCTACCGCGACGACGGATAGCGTCAGGATCACCGAAGACGCGATCGCGAATTGTTCGAAGAGCGACCTTCGGATCCACCAATTTCGAATTCGATGCGGGCGATATATCTTCATGGTTTCCCGGGCCTCCCTCGGCGAGGCGCCATCGAAGCCATCGGCCCGAGAGGCAGCCGGGTCGGAGCAATAAAGCCGACGGTCGTTGACACCGGCGCGTGGAACTCGTCCGACAAGCGGCTCCATGCCAATCACTCACAAACAAATGTTAGCGATGAATAAACGCTTCAATTGGCCGCATGATATGCAGCGAATGGATTTTCTTTCAACGTGTTTCGACCGAAGCTGTTGGGAATGGTGAAGATCGCTTAGATACCCGGACGTTCTCCGCTCGACTGCGCGGCAAGATAAGGAGTCGTCCGGCCGCCGCAAAGGTTAACAAGCCACATTGCGGTCGTGCAGCGAGCCATCCTGTGCCTTCTCTCCAATCCGCGGGTTCGCGTCCGCCCGGCCGGGCGCTCGGGAATTGCAGCATTAACAATCCCGGGGACGCCCGGCCGCGACGCGGTTACCACAAATTTCGCCGAACGCCACCTTGCGTCGACCGGCTGGACTTGGGTCGGGCTGGAGTAGTTCCACGCCGTCGAAATGGCTGACCCGAATTCGGACTAAAGTCCGAAGGTCCCGGGCTTTGGTCCAAGGTGACGAGTTCGACTATCGGCGGATTCTTCGCTCGACTTTCTACCCTACACAGCCCCGAATGCACTTGGCATGCTTCTGCAATGTTGGAGATCGGACCGTTCCGGCCTCCCTTGGGCAGGAGTGGATCATGGCGAATAACCTTAAACCGTTTGTTATCGATCAAACTGACCTCGACTTTATCCTGGCTCAGCTGAATTTCCTGCCCTTGTTCACGCTCGCAGGCGATGCCGTCATAAATTGGGATGGAACCGGCGCGGTTTATGACCGGAAGGGCACTAAGCTGTGGGATGCGACGGGTGGAACTTATGTCTATAAGGGCGTGACGCTCACCAACGCCAATCACCTCGACGTCCTCGGCCAATCCTATCAGTCCGTCACCGATCTCGCGGGTCTGCGCGATGTAAGCGGGCTGAATAACAACCTGTCTCTGGTCAATGCGACGTGGGGTTCAGTTGACCAGATTTTCACGCGCTCGGCGGCGGCCGACTACGCCCATTATTCGCCCATCATGCAGGCCGTGGCAGAACAAGCTTATGCTGCAGCAAGCCAATATTACAGCAAATATGCTTACGCACCGATTTATTCGGACACATTACTGACCGCAGCAGTTCACGGCTGGGACGGTACTGGTACGGTATATCTTGCCAATGGAATAAATCCTCCGATCACAGTTACTGGCGGCGCGCTTGGCGTGGATGGTAAACCTGACGCTACTGCATTGGCAAATCTTTCCACATACGGCAACGGCGACGGTGGCTTCCGTGGTAATCTGACAGATTACGCCGTCACCCTTGGCGGCTCGCAACTCGCCGCAGACGGTACAGCAATCACCATCAAGGATGTGGTCGACTATACGCCGCGCATGATCAGCCTGACCACGACGACGGCCGGCGTTAAGTACGATACATGGGCAAACCATGCTGCGGATCCAGGTGCAAGCAACCACACGCCGAACGAAATCTATTACGACGCCAACGGCGTTGCTACGGTGTTGAATTGGGGGCAACTGGCCACCGTCGCCGACGGCGGCCTCGGCCAAGTCGATACGCAAGCCCGGCTGGCCGCGTCGGCAGGGCAGAATGACCATTTCATTGGCAGTCTGAACCCCGGCGTATCGCCTTCGAACGGCTTTTTTGCATTGTTCGGGCAGTTTTTCGATCACGGTCTCGACTTCATCGACAAATCGTCCGGCGCAACCATTAAGATCACGCTAGCGACCGATGATCCGCTCTACGGCATGAAGGGCCCCGATGGCCAGCCGGTCCACGAAATCACCATCAATCGCGCGACCGTGCAAACCGTCGATGCCAAGGGCCCTGAATATGTCAATCATACCTCGCCGTTCATCGACCAGAGCCAGACCTATGGCTCGCATGAGCAACTGACGAACCTGCTTCGCGAATGGGTTCCCGATCCGACAACCGCGTCGCCCACGGATTTCCATGCTGGCATGAAGCTGTTTGACGGCGCAACGCTGGCGACAGCGTGGACGAAGGCCGACGGGACATCGACAAACGACACACTGCCAACGCTTGATGAACTGCGGGAGCATGTCGAAGCAACCGGGCGAGACGCTTTGACCTGGGAAGATGTATCCAATCTACGCAATCGTGACGCCAGTGGCCACGTGATCACCAGCGGTGACGGGGCGGGCTTGAGCGGAAGCGCGCTGCTGCTTGACATGAATCCGCGCTTTGATATCGCCCATTTGCATGGCTTCTACGACGCCAACAACAATGGTGTTAAGGACGGGGTCGAAGCCAGTTATGGCACAGTCGCCCAGGCGGCAAAGGTCGATGCCGCGATTGCAACGCTCAACGCCGACGTCAAAGCCTACGGATCGGGCGTTGATCTGCACATCAATGCCAACGGCATATTGGAACTGACAGGCCTGCCAGGCGCTGGCACGCTGACCGGCGCAAGCGCGCTCTATCCATGGGTCGATCTATCGAATTTCGGCATCATGCAGACCCACCCCAATTTGATCAACTCGACGATTTCCGTTGCTGCCCACGCCGCCGCGGGCGAAATCCTGCTGGCGTCGGTTGGCGATCACTACATCGCGGGCGATGGTCGCGTGAACGAGAATTTCGGTCTGACCTCGATCCACCACATCTTCCACGAAGAGCACAACTATCAGATCCAGAACCTGATGGATGCCCTGCACGTGCAGGACGTTGTGAACGGCGATACGACCCACGCCAAGCTACACGAATTCCAGGTTCAGACCGCGCAGCTCAACGCGGCAGGCGACTACGTCGTCGTCAACGGTGCTCTGCACCTGATCGCCGCCACGGATGACGTCCAGATCTTCAACGCTAACGGTACGTCGGCCGGTTATGCGGCCGCGGCAAACGTCGCGGTCAATTGGGATCAGGACAAGATGTTCAACGCGGCGAAACTGGTCGTGGAGATGGAATATCAGCACGCGGCAGTTGACCAATATGCCCGCAACGTGTCGCCGAATATTCAGGAATTCGTGGGCTATTCGTCGAGCGTTAATTCGGCAGTGACGCTTGAGTATTCCCAGGCGGCGTTCCGCTTCGGCCACTCGACGCTGCGCGAGACAATCGACACCATCGATCCGAGCGGCGGCCTGACCGGCAAGATCATGGGCTACGCGCTAAAGGAAGCTTTCCTCATCCCTGAAAAATATGCGGATGTCGGCCCGGCAGCAGTGCTGTTGGGTATGTCACACCAGCAGCAGAACGAGATTGACGAGTTCGTCACGCCCGCTCTGAATCAAGGGTTGCTCGGTCAGCCGCTCGATCTCGCTGCGATCAATATTGCGCGCGGCCGCGATCTCGGCATTCCGACACTCAACGATTTCCGCGAAGCGATTGGCCTGGCTCGCTATACAAGCTGGAACGATTTCGGGCAAAACATGCAGCACCCGACATCGCTGGAGAACTTCATCGCCGCCTATTCGTTCGATGGAAACATGGAGAAGGCTCACGCGATCCTGGGCCTCGTCGACGGCAGCATTGCCGAAGGCGCCCTAGAAGCGCAAGGGTTCACGGTTTCTGGCGCCTACGCCTTCATCAATGGCGGCGATACGGGCTTCAATCACATCGATACGTGGCTCGGCGGTCTTGCCGAAATCCATCAGCCCGGCGGCTTGCTCGGCGAAACCTTCGACAAGGTGTTCGTCAATCAGATCGAGTCGTTGATGGACGGAGATCGCTTTTACTATCTGTTCCGTCTGGCCGGTCAGCAATTTGCGGAGGAAGTCGGCAACGGCCAGCTCAAGGATATCGTCGAACGCAATACCGGACTGGAGCATCTCAATGGCAATATCTTTGGCTATGCCGATGAATATATCGATCTGGCTGCCAAGAAGGAAGTCGTCGCACCTGGCGCAGAATCGCAGACAACCGGCAATGAGCACAAATACGGTAACATCGCGGCGGTTGCCGATGGGACGATCGGCATCTATTCCAACGGTGGCCGTGGAAACCTCAATGATGGCCACGTCGTAACGATCGGGGGCGTCCAGTATATCCAGGACACCCGGCTGGAGCACGGCTTTGACGTCAATGTGAATGTAGCCAACGCCAATTTTGGGGCCGATTCGCTTCTGGCGGGTGCTCCGGCCATCGTTCCAGATATCAAGGGTAATTATACCATTGGCAGTCCGACCGGCTGGACAATCGCCGGTGGTGTTGGCGGTCTGTTTGCGCCGGATAGCGCGATCAGCGATCCCGTCGGCCATGGTGGCGGCGGCGTTGTCTGGCTGCAGGGAGGTGCAACGCTATCGCAGAATACCGGTAAGGTCCTCGCTGCAGGCGATACGTATAGCCTCAGCTTGAATGTGGGAGATCGGACGGACGAGGCTTGGCCCGGCGGCGAAGTGCGGTTGGTTGCTACGAACGGCTTCGTATCTTACGTGCTCAAGACGGCCTCATTGCCGGAACCGGCAGATGGCCATTGGTTGCATGTCACGCTCGACAGCGGGCCGATTGCCGCAGCCTATGCTGGCTTCGAACTGCGGATCGAGGTTCAGCAGAACTCCGCCGGCGGCGCCAATCAAATTCTGGTCGATGACATCGAGGTCACCGGTGTCGGCCGACTCAACGATGGCGTCAATCTCGACGGCACACCTAATTCGGGCGCTGAATCCAGCGAAGTCATCGTCGGTTCGGCCGGCAACGACCTCATTTATGCACAGGGCGGCGATGACACTGTCTATGGCGATGGTGGCAACGACACGATTTATGGCGGCTATGGCATCGACCGGCTTTATGGCGGCGACGGTATCGATCATATCTACGGTGGTGACAACCCCGACCTCATGGATGGCGGTTCGGGTGACGATTTCCTTTACGGGGAATCGAGCGGCTCCGACATCAACGGCAATGACCAGGTGATCGGCGGCTCCGGCAATGACTTTATCTCCGGTGGCATCGGGATCGACAAATTGTCGGGCGGCACCGGCGACGACCGTATTTATGGCGATCAGGATACCGATCCTTTCACCCACGGCAGCGACGGCAACGACTATGTCGACGGCGGCAGCGGCGGCGATATCCTTTACGGCGACAATGGCGACGACGTGCTCGTCGGCGGGGCCGATCAGGATCAGATGTTCGGCGGCAATGGCGACGACATCATCCGCCCCGGCGACACCACCGGCGCGCTGACCATCGGCACCGACGAAGTGCTGGGTGGCGACGGCGTGACCGATGATGGCGCCAAGCCAGGCACGCTGGGCTTCGACCTGATCGACTTCAGCGACAATGCAGTGCGCCCCGGCGGCGTTACCTTCAACCTCGCCGACCAGCAAAATCCGGCCGTCAACGTCAACGGCATTCCCAAGCAGATCGCGGCCTTTCAGACCGAAGGGCTGATCGGTTCTGCCGGCAACGACACGCTGACCGGCGACTCGGCCGGAGATGCAGGGCTGGCCAATGCGGCGCTCGACCTGGGCGAAAACTGGCTGATCGGCGGGTCGGGTAACGACATCATGACCGGTGCCGGTGGCAACGACATCATTATTGGCGGCTCAGTGAGGCTTGATGCCCTGATCGGCAAATACCTCTCTGGCTACACCCATAACATGAACAATACTGGCGACACTGCCGAAGCGCAGTTGGAGGATGCCCGCTACCAGGGCGCCTCGCATCGCGTGCTGTGGTCGGAGACGATCGACAGCTCGGGGCTGATCGATGCCGTCAACACCATTATTCCGGGTTCGGCCAACGACTTTGCCAAGCACTTCACCGAGTTGCTCCGCACCGAGACGTTCAAGGACATCATGCTGGGCGATGGCGGCACGGACGGGTATGCCGACACGGCGGTCTATTCCGGCAACCGTGCCGACTATGCTGTGCAACGCGTCACCGGCGGCGGCCTGATCGGTTACATCATTGCCGACCTGCGCGTGGTCGATCTGGCCACGGGCCTGCTGCCGGACGGCACCTTGCCGGACGGACGCGACGTGGTGGTGGGCGTGGAGAACTTCCGCTTCCTCGACGGCACTATACAAGCTGCCGATCTGGACAAGCATGGTCTGGCCTACTTCACCCCGACCGATGTGCCTTCCGGCGTTACCGACAATGCCAACGCGGTGAGGCTGACCGCTACCAGCGAGATCTACGACCTCGACAACGTGACCGCGGCGAATCTCACCGGGGCGGTTACCACCGGCATCACCTATAGCTGGACTAACGATGCCGGCGAGCCGATTTCTACCAACACCGCCTCCAATCCTTATGTCGATAGCCTTAATGGCCTCAATCGACTGGTGTTGCACACCACCAGCGGTACCCTGGTTAAGGAGATCGCCAGCTATATCGACGCCGCCGGCAACCACGAAGTCGTCACGACTGAATGGAACATGGTGGTCGGCAACGGCTTGGGTGTCAACGCCAACACGCTCAACGGCACCGACAGCACCAACATCGGCGACGCGATGTTCGGACTTGCCGGCAACGACACGCTCAACGGGCTGGACGGCAACGACCGGCTCTATGGCGCGGCAGGCAACGACATCCTCAATGGCGGCAAAGGCAACGACCATCTTGATGGTGGGGTTGGTGCCGATGCGATGCGCGGCGGTGCCGGCAACGACACCTACATGGTGGATGACGCCACGCAGGACCAGGTTGACGAGCGCGTCTATTTGGGCACAACCTCGACAGCTGTCGATGCTGGAGGCGTAGACACGGTCATCACTGCCGCTTCGTATGCGCTGGCCTCGACGCTGACTGGTAGCGACTACCGCGGCGATATCGAGAACCTGACCCTGACCGCCAATGGCTCGGTAAACGGCACCGGCAATGAGCTCGCTAACGTGATCACCGGCAATGCGGGTAACAACCGCATCGACGGCGGGCTCAATGCCGAGGTGAACGGCGCCGTTCCCGGCGACACCATGATCGGTAGCTCGGGCAACGACACGTATGTCGTTAACCAGGCTGCGGACGTCGTCATCGAGGGCCTCAATGCCGGGACCGACACCGTAGAGTCCGCGGCAACATTCACACTCGGCGCCAATATCGAGAACCTCACGCTCACCGGCGCCGCAGCGATCAATGGCACGGGCAACAGCCTCAACAACGTCATCCTCGGCAATACCGGCATCAATACTCTCATGGGCTTCGGCGGCAGCGACACCTACGGCGTCGACTCCAATCTCGACGTGGTGGACGAGCGGCTGCTCGACGCCAACGGGGTGGCGGTAGCAGGCAGCGATGCTGGCGGCACCGATACGGTACTGTCCTCGGTCAACTACACGCTGTCGCCGTCAAACGCGGCCAACGCAGCCTATCGCGGCGCCATTGAAAACCTGACCCTGACGGGCGCGGGCAACATCAACGGCACAGGCAATGATCTGAACAACGTCATCACCGGCAATGCGGGCAACAACACCATTAATGCCGGCGGGGGCACCGACACCATCAACTATGTGATGGGTGGCGGCAGCGATACCATCGACGGCGGCCTGGGCAACGACACCCTGCGCATCACCGACGTCAACAGTGGCAACGCGACGCTGGACGTCCGCTTCGACGGCAACCAGCTTACCCGGTTCGAGAGCAACGCCAATAACCTATCCAACGTGGAAGCGGTCACGGCCGATCTCGGCAACAATACCGACACGCTCAGCTACGCCGTCAGCACGGCCGCAGTAACCGTCAATCTGACAACCAACGTCGCCTCCGGCTTCACGTCCATCGCCAATACCGAGAACGTTACTGGCGGCTCGGGCAACGATACGTTGACCGGCAACACTGGCAACAATGTCCTCGACGGCGGCACGTCCGGCACGGACGCTCTGGACGGCGGGACCGGCAACGACACCTATGTCGTGAGCCACGCCGGGGTGACCATTACCGAAGCAGTAAACGGCGGCACCGATACGGTGCAGTCGTCGCTCACCTATACGCTCGCCGCGAACCTGGAAAACCTGACGCTCACCGGAGCGGCCAACATCAATGGCACCGGCAACAGCGTCGACAATATCATCATCGGCAATGCCGGCAACAACACCCTGACAGGCGGCGCTGGCGCCGACACGATGAACGGCGGCAGTGCCGGCACCGACGTGCTCATCGGCGGGGCCAACAACGACATCTATGTCGTTAGCCACACCGGCATCACCATCACCGAAAATCTCGGCGAAGGCACCGACGTGGTGCAGTCCAGCATCGATTATACGCTGGGTGCGAACCTTGAGAACCTGGTGCTGACTGGCGCGGCGACGGCGGGCACGGGCAACAGCCTCAACAATGTCATCACCGGCAATGGGGGCGCCAACCAGTTGTTTGGCGGTGGCGGCAACGACGCGATCGATGGCGGCGACGGTGCCGACTTGGTCGATGGCGGCACGGGCGATGACACATTGAGCGGCGGCACGGGCAACGATACCGACACCATCATTGGCGGCGGCGGCAACGACACCATCGATGTCGGGAGCGGCAACGATTACTTCCGCTATACCGCCAACGGCTTCGGCGCCGACATCATCAATAACTTCGATGCCACGGGCGGCTCGATCAACAGCCAGGACCTGATCGATCTAAGCGCCCTCGGCGTCACGGCAGACAATTTTGCCGCACGAGTGGTACTTTCCGCGGTCAGCGGACCGACGGGAACGTTGGTCACAGTCGATGGCGGCACGGCCGGCACCGGGGGCACGATCCTCATCAATGGCGTCACCGCGGCCAACATCTCGGTCGCCGACTTCCAGCTTGCCGCCGCCGTTACGCCGCTGGCCGGTGCCACCAATGGCAACGACACCCTGACCGGTACCAACGCCAACAATACGATTATCGGGCTGCAGGGCAACGACACCATCAACGCTCTGGGTGGTGACGATACGATCATCTGGAACGCCAACGTATCCGCGCCGACCGACGGCATGGACGTGGTCAATGGCGGCACCGAAGGTATTGCCGGCGACACCTTCGTCGTCAACGGCAACGCAGACGCCGAGACCTATACCATTTATACAAAGGCGGCGGCTGCCCTAGCAGGGTTCGGCTCGCTGGCTAACACCGAAATCGTAATCACCCGGGCCGTGGGAGCAAGCCCTGCGGTTGTCATAGCCCAGCTCGCCGAGATCGAAGAGATTCGGATCAATGGATATGATCCGGCGGTGGCAACATCCACGCTGGGCGGCGACATCGTCAACGTCGTCGGTGACTTCTCCAACACCAGCCTGCGCCTCAACACAATCACAGTTGAAGGATCGGGCGGAAACGACGTCGTTGATATCTCGGCCCTCCAGTCGGCTCACCGGATTGTATTCCACTCCAATGGAGGAAACGACACGATCGTTGGTACCCTACGCTCGCAGGACGTAATTGATCTCTCGCCGGGCTCCACGCTTGCGGACTACACGACTAACGTTTCGAACGGCATGACGACTATGTCGAACGGAGAACACAGCATCACGTTCTCCAGCAGTGGCACGCCTCAATTCGCTGTTAGTGCCGGCCCTGACACCGGCGGGGAAAATACTGACGATAATATCGAGAACGGCGGCGACGACCAGCATCGTTCGTCCGGAGACCACGATCATCATGACGGTCAGAATGGGGGCGGCACGCCGGTCCAGCCGACGGACATTACCGGCCTACCCGCGCCTCATATCGGAACGGCGGGCGACGACGTGATGATCGGCGGAGCCGGCGAGAACGTTCTGAGTGGGCTTGACGGCGACGACCTGATCCTCGGCAACGACGTTGCGGACACACTGAAGGCCGGCGCCGGCGACGACCTGGTGAAGGCGGGCGCGGGAGACGACGTCGTGTTCGGCAACGAGGGCAACGACGACGTGTTCGGCGGCGCCGGCAGGGACCTGCTGACCGGCGACGCGGGCGACGACCGTCTCTTCGGCGATGCCGGAGACGACGCCATCGAGGGCGGCACGGGCAACGACACGGTCTATGGCGGCGCCGGGAACGACCGGGTAATCGCCACCGTCGGCGACGGCGACGACACGTACTTCGGCGACACCGAGGAGGACACGCTCGACTATTCCGCGATCGCGGCCAACATCACGGCGGATCTCGGCAACGGAATCGGCCAGCACGGCAGCGTCTCCAGCGCGCAGAGCGGTACCGACAAGGTCTTCGGCTTCGAGGACTTCATCGGCGGCTCCGGCGACGACACCATCGTCGCAAGCTCGGTCGCGAACGTGATGGACGGCGGTGGCGGAAACGACACCTTCGTGTTCGGCTCCGCGGGCGACGCCGACGGCGACACGATCAAGGGCTTCCAGCCGGGCGACAAGATCGACCTGTCGGCGATCGACGCCAACACGGGAGCGAGCGGCGCCCAGTCCTTCGTGCTGTTCGCCGGCAACGTCTTCACCTCGGCCGGCCAGGTCATCGTCACGCAGGAGGTGAAGGACGGGATGGAGCACACGTTCGTGTCCGGCAACACCAACAGCGACACCGTCGCGGACTTCAAGATCGATCTCGGCGCAGGCAACCAGACGCTGACGACCGCCGACTTCAACGGCGTGCACTGAGCGCAATAAGTCCGATCCGGAGCGGCGGGATCCCGTCGCTCCGGATCGGCGAACCACCGAACCGCGCGACGCGAGGCAGGGTAAGGACACCATGAACAAAAACGCCAAGCGGAAAAATTCGGCCTTTTCGAACGGAGAGAACCCGATCGGCAACTACCGCGCCATCGGGTTCTTCCTGTTGGGACTGTCCGGCATCATCAACGTGCTGGCGCTGACTGGCTCCTTCTACATGCTGCAGATCTACGACCGGGCGCTGACCAGCCACAGCATCCCGACCCTCGTCGCGCTCTCCGCCCTCGCAATCGGCCTGTACTTGTTTCAGGGCATGTTCGACATCCTGCGTTCGCAGATCCTGGTCCGCCTGGGGGCCAAGCTCGACGCCAAGCTGGCGCCCCTGACCCATCATGTCGTCATCGAGATGGCCCGCTACGGCTACTCCACCGCCGAGGCGCTCGAGCGGGGCCGCGACGTCGACGTCGTCCGCGGCTTCCTCGGAAGCCAGGCGCCGGTCGCCTTCTTCGACCTGCCGTGGATGCCGCTGTTCCTCGGCTTCGTCTATCTTCTCCATCCCGTCCTGGGGCTCGTCACGTTGGCCGGCGCGCTGGTGCTGATCTCGCTCACGGTGGCCACCGAACTGCTGACGCGCCGCGCGGGGAGCGAAACGCACCAGGCGGCGGTGCTGCGCAGCACGCTGGCTGATTCGCACGCGCGCAACGCCGACATCCTCCGCGCGATGGGATTCGGCGGCCGCGCCGTGGCCCGCTTCGAGAAGGCCAATTCGCGGCATCTCGCCCTTCAGACCCGGACCAGCGACATCGGCGGAACCTTCGGCGGGATAGCCAAGGTCTTGCGCATGCTGCTGCAATCCGCCCTGTTGGGGCTCGGTGCCTTCCTCACGATCAAGGGCGAGCTTTCGGCGGGAGCGATCATCGCCTGTTCTGTGGCCTCTTCGCGGGCGCTGGCGCCGGTCGACTCCGCGATCGGCAACTGGAAACTCATCGCCGCCGCGCGACGCAGCTTCCGTCGCCTGAAGCAGACGCTGGCCGCGGCCGAGGACGGCGCCCACATCATGCCGCTTCCGAAGCCTTCCGCGACGCTCAAGGTCGAAAACATCACGGTCGTGGCCCCCGGAAGCGGCACCGTCCTCGTCGGCGAGGTCAGCTTCGAACTGAAGGCTGGCGAGGCTCTGGGCCTGATAGGCCCGAGCGGCGGCGGAAAGACCTCCTTGGCCAAGGGATTGGTCGGCGTCTGGCCTCTCCTGAGAGGCAAGGTGCGACTGGACGAGGCGGATCTCGACCAATGGCGCGCCGACGTGCTCGGCGAGCACATCGGATACCTGCCCCAGGACGTCTCGCTGCTCGACGGCAGCATCGCCGAGAACATCTCGAGATTCGAAGCCGAGCCGGACGCCCGCAAGATTGTCGCCGCGGCGAAGGCAGCCGGGGTCTACGAGATGATCGCGCGGATGCCCGAAGGCTATCAGACCGAACTGGGTCCCTCGGGGACGGCTCTCTCGGCCGGCCAGAGGCAGCGCATCGGGTTGGCGCGGGCGCTCTATGGCGAACCCTTCCTTGTCGTCCTCGACGAGCCGAATTCCAACCTCGACTCGCAGGGCGAGGCCGCGCTCGGTGACGCCATCGAAGGCGTCAAGGCGCGCGGCGGCGTGGTGATCGTGATCGCGCATCGCCCGAAGGCCCTCGCAGCCGTCGACTACGTCGGCGTTGTGCAGGGCGGCAAGCTGGTCGCGTTCGGACCGAAGGACAAGGTCGTCGGCGAACCCGCGCGTCCGATACCGTTCCCGGTCGCTGCTGCGGCGACGGCCTGACCTGAACCGGCAGGAGGCGCCCATGGACGAACCGCTCTCATTGGGAATTCCGGACCGGAGCCAAATTGACGCTCCGGCGAGACGCTTCGCCCTCATCGAGGAGCGGTCGCGCGTCAGCTCTCTCGTGCCAGCGATCCTGGTCGCGTCCTGGGGGCTCTTGCTGAAGCAGGTGTTCGGCAGGAGCGAAGAGGAGGCAAC
>JAQGKJ010000541.1 GCA_028290165.1 Bradyrhizobium sp.
GGATTCCGCGAGCCTTGCCTTCAACGCGCTCACCGCGGCGCGAGAACAAAAGCACGACGTGCTCCTGGTCGACACCGCCGGCCGCCTGCAGAACAAGGCGGAACTGATGAACGAGCTTGAAAAAGTCGTTCGCGTCATCAAGAAGGTCGATGCATCGGCGCCGCATGCGGTGCTGCTGGTGCTCGATGCCACGGTGGGACAAAATGCGCTGTCGCAAGTCGAGGCGTTTCATCGTACCGCAGGCGTCACGGGCCTTGTCATGACAAAGCTCGACGGCACTGCGCGCGGCGGCATCCTGGTGGCGCTCGCCGAAAAGCATAAACTGCCGGTGCACTTTATTGGCGTCGGCGAAGGCATCGACGATCTCGCAGCCTTCACCGCGCGGGATTTCGCCCAGGCGATTGCAGGGATTGAGTAATGGACAAGACCACGCCGCATCCTCTGTTCAAGCTCGCGACCGAGCTCGGTCCGCTGGTGGTTTTTTTCGTCGCCAATGCCAAATTCCATCTGTTTGTCGCGACGGCTGCGTTCATGGTAGCGATCGTGGCGGCGATGATCGCGTCTTACGTAGTGACGCGGCACGTGCCCATCATGGCGCTGGTCACCGGGGGTGTCGTCATCGTGTTCGGCACGCTGACGCTGGTGTTGCACGATGAAACCTTCATCAAGGTCAAACCTACCATCATCTACGGATTGTTCGCGGCCGTGCTCGGAGGCGGGCTGTTGTTCGGGCGCTCCTTCATCGCGATCATGTTCGACCAGATGTTCAATCTCACGCCCAAGGGCTGGCGGATTCTCACCTTGCGCTGGGCGCTGTTCTTTTTCGCGATGGCGATTTTGAACGAGATCGTCTGGCGCACCCAGACCACCGATTTCTGGGTCGCGTTCAAGGCGTTCGGCGTGATCCCGCTGACCATGGTCTTTGCGATCACGCAGATGCCATTGACCAAACGCTACCACGCCGACCCGGCATCGCTGGAGGCGAGCGAGGCGGCGGAAGGCGACGTGAGCAGGGGGTGAGGCTGGGCGTGCTAAACTCGCCTCATCGGCGCTGCACTCCCGCTCCCCGCAGGTTAGGACCCCGCCTTCAGCGCCTTCTCGATCTCGACCTTGAGCACGCTGTCGATATTTTCCGCCGTGACCGGGCCGACCATCTTGTAGACGATGGTACCCTCGCGGCCGACCACAAAGGTCTCCGGCACGCCGTAGACGCCCCATTCGATCGCGGCGCGGCCGTTGCCGTCGACGCCGACGAAGCCGAAAGGATTGCCGTAGCGGCCGAGAAAGCGCCGCGCATTGTCAGGCGCATCCTTGTAGTTGATGCCGATCAGCTGCAGCCGCTTGTCGCGGCCGAGCTGGGTCAGGAGCGGCGCTTCGTCGTGGCACGGTATGCACCAGGACGCCCAGACGTTGACGACACTGACCTTGCCCTTGAACATTGAGGGGTCGAGCCCCGGCACCGGTGCGCCGTCGGTGGAAAGGCCCGCAAGCGGCGGCAGTGCGGTCTGCGGCGCCGGATGGCCGATCAGGGCGGAAGGGATGCGCGAGGGATCGCCATTGCCCAGCCGAAACCAGAAGATCGCGGCCAGTGCCGCGAACGCGACAAGCGGCAGCGCCATCAGCCAGGAACGGCGTGGCGGCGGCGCGGCAGATGTTGAGGATTCACTCATCGGATCTCCGCAGCACTTCGCCCGGAGCGCCGGATCACGCCTGACGCGTCGAGTTCGCGCAGGCGTTGTTTCTGGCGGCGATAATCGATCGCGATCCAGGCAATGAGGATCAATACCACCACGGTGGCCAAAAGGTACGATGTCACGATAAAGGACGCGTAAGGACCAAGCGACATGGCGTTCACGCCGACCCAAATTGTTGTGTTGACGCATTTTCTTCACGCGAACCGGTGTCCACCTCGCTTGAAAACGCTCTGGCTTGCATCATCTGCAAGGAGCGCACCCGCCGGCGCAGGATCTCGTTGCGCATCGCCGCCAGATGTAGGGTGAGGAACAGCAGCGAAAACGCCACCGCCATTACCAACAATGGAATCAAGAAAGTGCGGTCGAGCGTGGGTCCGCCGATCCGCAGCACCGACGCCGGCTGATGCAGCTTATTCCACCAGTCCACCGAGAATTTGATGATCGGCAGATTGATGGCGCCGACCAGCGTCAGGATCGCCGCGGCGCGCGCGGCGCGCGAAGGGTCTTCCACCGCTCGCCACAGCGCGATCAGGCCGAGATACATCAGAAACAAAATCAGCACCGATGTCAGCCGCGCATCCCATTCCCAATAGGTGCCCCACATCGGCCGTCCCCATAGCGAGCCCGTCACCAGCGCGAGAAAGGTGAAGGACGCGCCGATCGGGGCGGCCGCCTTGGCGGCGACGTCCGCCAGCGGATGCCGCCACACCAGCGTGCCCAAGGCGGCCAGGCTCATCACGCCCCAGACAAACATCGCAAGCCACGCATTCGGCACATGGATGAACATGATCTTCACGGTGGCGCCCTGCTGGTAGTCGTCGGGGGCCATGGCCGATTGATAGAGGCCGATTGAGAGCAGGATCGCGGTCGCGGCGGCAAGCCACGGCAGGATGCGCGCGGTCCGCGTCAGGAATTTTGTGGGGTTGGCGAAATCGTTCAGCGTCATGGCACCCTGTTAATGGTCGCAGCTGTTACAGGCAATCAGCATGAAATGCTCTCCGCGAGAGTTGATCGGCGTCAAGTTGGGTCGTCAGTCCAGTCCGTGCCTCAGGCTGGCGGCGGCCGCGAACGGGCCGATCACAAAACTGACCAGCGACAGCGCGCACAGGATCGAAAACGGGGTTCCGAACCACAATGGTCCGGTAATTGCGGCTTGCGAGGCGGCGACGCCGAAGATCAGCACGGGAATCGACAGCGGCAGCACCAGCACGGCCAGCAACAATCCGCCGCGATGCATCGTCACCGCCAGCGCCGCGCCGATCATGCCGGTAAAGGTCAGCGCCGGCGTGCCCGCCAGCAGCGTCAGTGCGACCGCCGACGTCGCGGCGGCATCGAGATTTAACAGCAGCCCCAAAACCGGCGTGGCGATGATCAGCGGCAGCCCCGCGGCGAGCCAGTGCGCCAACGCCTTGGCAGCGCAGGCCAGTTCCAAGGGTGTCCGGCCCATCACGATCAGATCGAGCGAGCCGTCCTCGTGGTCGGCGGTGAACAGCCGGTCCAGCGTCAGCAGGCTCGCCAGCAACGCGCCGAGCCAGAGGATCGCTGGCCCCAGCCGCGTCAGCAGTGCGAGATCGGGCCCGACCGCGAACGGCATCAGCACCACCACGGTGAGAAAGAATAATACACCGATCAGCGCGCCGCCGCCGACGCGCAGTGCAATCCGGATATCTCTTCGAATTAGCGCGCCAAGGGCGGTCACAATGCGCCCCCGATCCGCAATTCGCGGGCGCCAATGCCCAGCGGCGCATGTGTTGCGGCGATGATGAGGCCGCCGCGTGAAAGATGATCGCCCATCAGGGCGGCAAACATGGCCTGCCCGGAGGTGTCGAGCGCATTGGTCGGCTCATCCAGGAGCCAAACCGGCCGCCGTACCACAAGCAGCCGGGCGATCGAGAGCCGCCGCCTTTGTCCGGCCGACAGGTACGCCGCCGGCAAATGGATGGCGTGATCGAGCCCGACCGCGGCAACGCTGGTCGCAGCATCGAACGTCTCGCCGCCGAGGAAATCCCGCCAGAAGGCGAGGTTTTCCAAAACGCTCATGGCAGGTTTCAGCGCGTCGCGGTGGCCGAGATAGTGCGCCTGTTCAGGTAGCGTCAGCTCGGCCTCGCCACCCTCCAGATCGATCGATCCGTCCGCGACCGTCAATAGGCCGGCGATCATCCGCAACAGAGAGGTTTTGCCGGTGCCATTGGCGCCGATGACGGCCAGCACCTCGCCCGAGGAGGCCTCGAAATCGAGGCCGGAAAATATTTCCTGGCCGCCCCGCACACACCTGACGCCGCGTCCTGAGAGCCGCATCTTGCCCCTTTACAGCCCTCTAGAAATCTATGGCTACCGCATCAGAATTTTTTGGTGCCGCAATGCTGCGGCACGATTGTCGGTGTGGCGGTGCCACTGGAATGATTCTATAAGCCGGAACTTGATGCAGCACACAATCCGCGTCTGCAAGCCAACAGGCCAGCCTGTCTGAAGGTGTTTTTGGACGGTGTTTTGATACCCTTGCCGGGTATAACTCACAATTGGGATTTCCTCACATGACCTCGCTCGACAGCTTCAAAAGCCAGAAGACCCTCAAGGTCGGTGGCAAGAGTTACGTCTATTACAGCCTGCCCGCCGCCGAGAAAAACGGTCTTAAGGGAATTTCCAAACTGCCTTATTCGATGAAGGTGCTGCTGGAAAACCTGCTGCGCCATGAAGACGGCCGCACCGTCAAAAAGGACGACATCCTGGCGGTCTCGAAGTGGCTGAAGAAGCGTGCGCTCGAACATGAAATCGCGTTCCGCCCGGCGCGGGTGCTGATGCAGGATTTCACCGGGGTGCCGGCGGTGGTCGATCTCGCGGCGATGCGCAACGCCATGCAGAAGCTCGGCGGCGATGCCGAGAAGATCAATCCGCTGGTGCCGGTCGATCTCGTCATCGACCACTCGGTGATCGTGAACTTCTTCGGCGACAACAAGGC
>JAQGKJ010000547.1 GCA_028290165.1 Bradyrhizobium sp.
CACCCCTTCCGCCAATTCGGTACACAACATATTGATTTTGCTTAGATTTTTGGAATTTGTCCATTCCTATGCACACTCGAACGTAAACTTCTCACCGGCCACCGCCGCAGGCGCGCCGGGGTACGAGATGAGGCCGAGGGCAAGTGAAAAACACCACGCTCACCGACTCCGCATCAGATGACGCCAAGCTCTATGAAGCTATCGGCCGGTTTACAGTGACGTTTGCAATCGCTGAAACGTGCGCGGATGGGATGTCCGCGATAATCTTTAACGGGTACGGCGGGAAGACCATCGTTGCCCGTCTCCCAAGAATTATTTCTCAAAAGATCGAGTTTTTGGAAGCGGCGGCGGAGCGGCTGCCGGATATAGCTCCCCTTGCGGGAGAAATCATAGCCGTCGTCAAATTCTTCAAAGCCATAATTGAGCCTCGTCACTTCATCATTCACGGGATCTTTGGCGAGAACGAGAGCAAGGAGACGGTCTTTGCGAAGCCGATACTGACACCAGATAACATGCATATGGTCCATTTTCCGGCAACTGTAGAAACTATAGATATTCATCGAGCGGTCGCGGAAGGCCTTGTCCGCCTGACGGCGGGGCTTGCAATTCGGCTGAGTGACAATCTGTCATCACGCATCCGTTAGGAAATCACCGAAATAGAAGATGCACTCACATTGAAGCGCGCGCCAGCGTGAACCGGCGCCCTCACCTCTCCTCGTCCGGATGCACCCACTTGCAAGGCGTGATCCAGCGAGTTTCGGTAGTCAAATCCTCTATCTTTCGTGCGGAAACTGCTGTGTCCAAAGCTTGAAGTCGGGAAATCTTGTAATGAGCGCGGTCTTCAAAAACTTGAAATGCCCGATGGTCACTTCCAACTCGTTCAATCGCCGCTGCCCATTTGCGATCTCGGTGTTGAGCAAACTCTGATAATGATTGTCCTCCGGATCGCGCGTTAGATACTCATCGGAGTCATTGCCCAGAGTTACTGCGGCTCGCGCTAGGACGTCATCGATACGTGATTTCAGGCCAGCTTGCTCAGCTTTTGCCCCATCCAGCGCGTCCTCTATCGAACGAAAAACAGATGTCGCTCGAGCATGATCGGTTTCGGTGTCTCGGCTGGCCGATCGCGTCTTGAAGTAATTATTGGCGCGCGCCTTTAAAAATAATGGAAACATTCTTTCGCGGCCCTTCTCCAGGATAGTTAGCCGGATCGAATAGAGCGACCGATAACGACAATCTCAAGGAAAAGCCCGCCGACCCTGGCCGCTCCTCATCGGGTGAACCCATTTGTATGGCGTGATCTCGCGCGTCTCCGTCAGCTTGGATCATGTGCGCACGGGGACAAGTGAGGGACCGCGGCGCGATCGGGTGGAATCGCTCGCGGCGGGGGTAATCCTTGATGGGTAGGAACGCGTTCTAGAAATTCCGCGTTGACCATTTGCGGCGGGGGGTCCTCTCTCCGATGTGTGTGTAACACCTGCCCGCCAGCGGCCCCGGCCCTTGCGGCTCCGCAAGACGGGGCCGCTGGCGGGAACCGACCCTCAAACGCACAACGCCCGCCCGAGCGGAATGGCAGGACGGCAATGCGATATCTCAAGCCGGCAATCCTAGTTTTGGCATATGCGCTGATATCGCCTGCGTTTGCGCAAACCTGTTGCCCCGCCGGCTGCGCGCAAGACGCCGATCGGTGCGTGACCACAGGTCCGATTTGGACCAAATGCACACCCATCGCCTGCGCCGGGGATTCTCGAAGGCCGTCCGGCGGGTCCTCTGGCCTTACGCGCGAGCACCGAAGCGCGGTGCCCGCCCGCCCGCTACGCACCGTGCGCACTTACGTGGCCCCACGTCAGATTCCCGCGCAGTGCCCATTGATGAATCCGACCAAAGCAGAGGTCGACGAGGCGACCAATCAATGCGTGAACACGTTGACCGGAAGTGCGCAGTTGCGGGGGTGCTTTTTCGAGGACGATGCCGGCAGGGTCGAAGACAAAAGAACTGGCCTGAGCTGCCGTGATCGTCAAGCTGCGCTGGCTAAGCAGTGTCTAAAACGCTGCGCCGACTACGCATCCGATACGACCCATTTGGTGTGCGCCGGCAGTTATCCGAACACCGTCTGGCATATCTCCTTTGGAGATATCTCGGGCGACGCCGGTGATTCCGCGCGTGTGGAGCGCTGCGGGCCTCGGCTAAGAAGCATCTTCGCGAAAAAGCCGCCACCGGGTTGAGAGCGGTGACGGCTTCCGACTAGCCGGCGTGAACCCGCCTGCGCATACTGGTCACTAGGAGCGGCCCGGCGCGCGGTGAGTCGAGGGACGACACGCGCCGGGTCCGACCATACCCCTTTGGCCCGCGAGGCATGATCGAAAACGAACATAGGGACGAATCGTGGCAAAAACCCGCCGGGGGCGTGAACCGGCGCGCCTCACCTCTCCTCCTCCGGATGCACCCAAACGTAAGGCGTGATTTTCCCGCGTCTCCGTCAGCCTGACCATGCGCACGGCGGCGCAACGACTATGGGCCTACCTCCTCCTGCTGGAGTTCAAACTTGCCCCGCATTTTATTGACGACGATGGTTAAAACTGCGCTGCACTTGGCGCGTTCGGCCCGTCCAAACCGAATTCCCTTAATTGCCCAGTTCGCATCCTCGGGTGATTTAGGCGCAAGATGTTCGATGAAGACTCCAACGAAAGGTTCGCATTGCCGATCCGAATTTTTGACCGCGACGGTAATCGTCCGTTCGAGGGTCTCGCGCGGAACTCGCTTTCGATCGGAAGCTCGTCGTTTCGTCCAAGGCCGCGACATCGAATTGCTCGCAACTCGGGGAATGCACGGATTGGTCCATGAATAGCAAGTAGCCGAGCGCGCCTTGCGGTGGGGTACGGCAAGGCGGCACCCGGCCACTCGACCGCGCTGGGTAGATCGCCCCAACCATGCGTTCGACTTTGATCACACATCGACACGCTTGCGAAGCATCGTGGCGCCCGTGTGGCCGGCGGCGATCTTTTCCACCTCAATCCACCGGTTCGTCATCGTAGGAAACAACACGCCGCCTCAACCTGGGCCGAGGCCGAAGGCGAAGGGAAATGAGCGACGACAAGAAAAGCACCGATCCCGGTCTGTCTGCTGCTGAGCGAAAAACGCTTAGGGGGCACGAAGCGCAAGAGGCAATCTCCGACCATGAAGCGGCTCAGAAGGCATTCCATGAAAATCGGGAGCGCCTACGGGAAGAACGCATGGTTCGAGAGGCGGCCGAGGGTCCGATGGTCGCTCCTACCCCGGAGCTGTCGGACGATACGCCGATCGAACGCGTACTATTATCGATTAGGATCCAGAACGCTCTCAAAGCAGCCGACCTGAAAACCGTCGGCGAAGTGCGCGAGGTTTCGGACGCGACGCTGATCAGCCTTCTGGATTTTGGAAGGGGCTCGCTCTCCGAACTCCGCAAGAAGTTGGGCCTGCCGTCGACCGATGGGGTTAGACCGGTAAGCAAAAAGCCCCTCTGATTTATTGCGATTGCAAAACCCTCAGGCGGCTTTCCGAGCCCTCGGAAGCGCAACGGCGTGACAGTAGTTGGTGAGGGGCGTGGCCCTGTCGCTGTTAAATGAAAGGGGGCCGCCAACTGAGGCGGCCTTATTGTGCATCGATGATGGCAGCCCTCGTTGAGGGAGCCGTGCCGGTTCTGGTCCGTGTGGCATCAAGGCGCACAGTCCACTTGAAGCCGGTCGGGTTGGCTGTCTGCACGATCTGATATTGGACGCCCCGGTATTCCGCCATCCTTCAAAATTGCATAAAAAGGAACTCCGTTCACGATCGGAGAACTACGGGGCGCCCGTCTGTGC
Organism: Bradyrhizobium sp.; assembly: GCA_028290165.1. The sequence goes on from JAQGKJ010000547.1 coordinate 3,840, forward strand.
GCACGGGGATGCCGTGTGCTCCCGTGGGGAGCACTCCGTAGTTCTACCTAGAACGAGCGGTGACAAATTTACCCCTCGTTAAGATTCAAAACAGGCCACTGCAAAAATCAAATTAGGCCACTGAGGGTTAAAACAGGCCAGTACCAGAATTTCAGTTGAGCAACTGCGGTTCGGCCTGCGGCTGCGGTGTGTCTTACGGCTGTGCTCTGGCTTGGGGCGACGGGAGTATCGGCACCGGCTTGCGCGTCGAGGTGGCAGTCGGCCGTGGCGGAGGCGCTGATAGCCTGGCCCGCAGGCTCTGCTCGGAAGCCTTTGCAATGTTGCGGGCCATTTCTTCTTGGCCCGCCTTGAACTGCTCGGCGGCCCTCGCATTGTCGCGGGCCATTTGTTCCTGGTTGGTCTTGAGCTGCTCGATGCTGGCCTTGAGCTGTTCGATCTCTTGCCCCGCGGTTGCGAGATCGCGCGCCATCGACTGGAGCAGTTGCGCCGATTCGGGAGATAGGGCGGCGGTCGGCGCGACGGTTTCCGGTGCGGTCTGAGCCGGTGCCGGTTGCAGAGGTGCTGCCGGTGCCGCGCTTGCCTGAACGGTAGGTGGCGTCGGCTCCGCGGGGAGCGCCGGTTTCTCCAGCGGAAGCGATGCCGTCAGGACGAGCTGGGGCGCCCACCTCGCGATTATCTGCTTGGCCGCATCGCCGTAGGACGACTGCCAACCGATCGCAGCGACACCGATGCACGCTGCCAACAGCAAGCCAACGAAGCCGCGTAACGCCGGCCTGCCAATCGCCGGCCGGTTGCCCGTCATGCGGGTCTCCGGATCCGAAGGATGGCGCGTGGCATCCTGCGCCAGGGTGCGCGCGATCTGTTCATTCGCGAGCGCGATCTGTTCATAAGCGCGCGTGATCTCTTCATTCACGTGCGCAAAGACATTGCGCGGATCGGTTTGTTCCGAGTTCAGCGTGGAATGCATCGGCGCTCCGTACTCAGTCCAAGGTCACCCGCATAAGGGCGGCTCGGCGAATCTACGCTAGGTCGACGACGTCCTGGCCCACCCTTCACTCCGGTTTGACCAAAGCAAGGCGATACGATGGAGAGTATAGGGCCGCACAGCCTTTGGGGTTGCAAGGTTTGTCTCCGAAGCCTCCGCGAAGACTCCTGGCCAGTCCAGGGCCAGGGTCGTTGTGATTAGTCAGACCTGCGCCATGCCGCCGTCAACGAACACTTCACTTCCGGTCATGAAACTGCTGTCGTCGGAGGCAAGGAAGAGCGCCACGGCAGCCGTCTCCTCCGGAAGGCCCATGCGTCCGATGGGTGTCTGGGCGATCAGGCCCGAGATCATCGCCTCTTGTTGCCCCGACCTTGCCAGGCCATTGAGGAGGCCGGGTGTAGCGGTAGGACCGGGTGAGAGCACGTTCACGCGAATTCCCGTCTGCCTCAGGTCCAACGCCCAGCTTCGGGCGAAATTGCGGATCGCCGCCTTGGTCGCGCTGTAGACGCTGAAAGCCGGCGTTCCCATCGAGCCCGTCGTCGACCCCGTGAGGATAATCGACCCGCCAGCCTGCATCAGCGAGAGTGCCTTCTGGACGGTGAACAAGGTTCCTTTGACGTTCACGTCGAAGACGAGGTCGAATGATGCCTCCGTGATCGTGCCTATGGGGGCGCTCGCACCCAGCCCGGCATTGGCGAAGAGTATATCGATGCGCCCTCTCTCGGCGCGCACCGTTGCGACCAGCCGGTCCAGGTCATCCAGATGCGAGACATCCCCTTGCACGGCCCTCACACCGGATCCAATCGCCTCGACCGCTTTATCCAATTCCTGCTGGCGACGGCCGGTAATGAAGACGTTTGCACCCTCCGCTGCGAACCGCTTCGCGGTGGCCAAGCCGATACCGCTATTGCCACCCGTAACAACCGCCGTCTTGCCTTCGAGCTTGCCCATGTGAGCCTCCTGAGAATGGGAAATCGTCGAAGAGGTGGGCCTTGCTTTTCGTTCCACCAGTATGCACCTTTTGGTAAGTACCTACGGGAGATCCACAATGGCAACGATCGCTTTCACCTGCGGGTTGGATGTCGCCCTGGCCGTGATCGGCGGGAAATGGAAGCCCTTGATACTGTTTCACCTGGCACACGGCGCCCGTCGCTACGGTGAGTTGAGGCGCGCTGTTGGGGGCGTCAGCGACAAGATGCTGATCCAGCAGCTTAGGGAACTGCAGGCAGACGGAGTCATCGACCGGCGCGACTACAAAGAGATTCCGCCAAAGGTCGAATATTCCCTCACGGCGTTCGGCGGAACGTTAGCCAAAGCATTGGCCCCGCTTTGTGTCTGGGGAACGAAGCATATGAGCGAAGTCGAAAAGCTCATGTCGCACCGGCAGCTCGCAGAAGATGAGGATGCCGCCTGACTGTTCTCAACCGAAGCGTTGGTACGGCGTCATCCGCTTGTCTGTGAAACACACCCGCGCAAGGCTCGGCATTGCGGCGAAAGCGCAAGTTCCTGCGGTGGAGTTGCCCCGGGGCGGGGCCCGGAGAGGGTAATCCGGGCCCCTGACATAGCCGCAACAGCGCCCACCCTCAGGGCCGCTCGGCAAGTGCTCTGGCGAATTATCGGGTCGGTTTCGCAACGCTGACTGAATGGCGCATTCACAGACCATTCATGACCATGAAGCCCCTCATGGATGACGAAAAACAATGCCAAGGCGAAGGTGCGCTTTGAAACGGTGCGCAGGTAGTTGGAGCGCCCGCCCCCGTGCCATTGCAAGAACGGTCGTTTCAAGCTAGCGAACCACTGTGCGTCGCCGTGAGCCAACGCCGCTTCCCGGAGCTATCTGTTGATTGATTTCCGCCGCGCTTTCGCAACAGCCCTGTCGCTGGCCGGGCTTGCCGCTCTCGCCTTCGCGCCGCTGTCTCCCATTGGCAACGCCATGGCGCAAGACGCGACGGCGGAGCTTGTCACCAAGCCGATGTCGCTGCCCGACATGGCGCTCGGGCCCGCCAAGGCTCCCAACACCATCGTCGAATACGC
>JAQGKJ010000561.1 GCA_028290165.1 Bradyrhizobium sp.
ATCGGCGGTGGCTTTTTGCGGCGCGGCGGTTCGGCGGAGCAGAAAGCGGCGCATATTCCCTCGATCATCGACGGCAGCAAGACTTTTGCGTTTGCCCAGCTTGAGAAGAATTCGCGCTACGACCTCAACGATGTCGCGACCTCGGCCAAGAAGAAAGGTTCGGGCTGGGTCATCGACGGCGAGAAATTCGTCGTGCTCAACGGCGACAACGCCGACATGCTGATCGTGACCGCGCGCACCAAAGGCGGCCAGCGCGACAGCAGCGGCATCGGGGTGTTCCTGGTGCCGGCCAATGCCAAGGGCGTCGCCAAAAAAGGCTATCCGACCCAGGACGGCCTGCACGCCGCCGACATCACTTTCACCGGCGTCGAGGTCGGCGCCGATGCCGCGATCGGCGATCCCGAAAATGCCTTGCCGCTGGTCGAGCGCGTGGTCGACGACGCCCGCACTGCGATCTGCGCCGAAGCCGTCGGCATCATGGATGAATCGCTGAAGACCACCGTCGAATATCTAAAAACCCGCACCCAGTTCGGCGTGCCGATCGGCAGCTTCCAGACCTTGCAGCACCGCGCCGCCGACATGTTCGTCGCCGTCGAACAGGCCCGCAGCATGTCGATGTTTGCAACCATGGCCGCCGATTTCGACGACGCCAGGGAGCGCGCCACCGCGGTGGCGGCGGCGAAGGTGCAGATCGGCAAATCCGGAAAGTTCGTCGGCCAGCAGTCGATCCAGCTGCACGGCGGCATCGGCATGACGCAGGAGGCCAAGATCGGCCACTACTTCAAGCGGCTGACCATGATCGAGAACACTTTTGGCGACACCGACTATCACCTTCGCCGCGTCACCAACAGCGGCGGGCTGGTGTAATTCGTCATTCCGAGGCGATGCGAAGCATCGAACCACAATAGTCGTCATGCCCGGCCTTCGTGCCGGGCATCCACGTCTTGGCAACAAAGCAAGACGTGGATGGCCGGGACAAGCCCGGCCATGACGGGAGAGAACGTCAAGCGAAAATAAGGGAGTGCGCAGTGAAGGGAACCCCGTTCGATCTCACCGGCAAAGTCGCCGTCATCACCGGCTCGAGCCGCGGCATCGGCCGGTCCTCGGCGGAGCTGTTGGCAAAACTCGGCGCCAGGGTTGTGATTTCCAGCCGCAAGGCGGATGCCTGCGAGGAAGTAGCCAGCGGCATCCGCAAAGCGGGCGGCGACGCCCATGTCATCCCCTGCAACATCTCGCGGCGCGAGGAAGTAGAGGCGCTGATCTCGGGTGCAAACAAACACTACGGCAAGATCGACATCCTCGTCTGCAACGCCGCGATCAATCCGTATTACGGCCCGCTGCTCGACATCAAGGACGAGGCCTTCGACAAGATCATGGCCTCCAATGTCAAGAGCAACATCTGGCTCTGCGCGCTGGCGATCCCGCAAATGGCCGAGCGCGGCAATGGCTCGGTCGTCATCATCTCCTCGATCGGGGGCTTGCGCGGTTCCACCGTGATCGGCGCCTACGGGATTTCCAAGGCCGCGGATTTCGCGCTGTGCAGGAGTCTCGCCGGCGAATGGGGCCCGAAAGGCGTCCGCGTCAATTGCGTCGCGCCGGGCCTGGTCAAAACCGACTTTGCCAAAGCGCTGTGGGAAGACGAAGAGCGCCTGAAGAAGCGCTGCGCCACCACGCCCTTGCGGCGTATCGGCGAGCCCGACGAGATCGCCGGCGCGGTAGCCTATCTCGGCTCCGACGCCTCGAGCTTCATGACCGGCCAGACCATCGTGGTGGATGGCGGCGTGACGACGGCGTCGGTGTAGCTTTCAGCCGCAGCTTTCTCAGCGAGTCGTCCCGGCGAACGCCGGGACCCATACCGCGTTGTGCCCTCAATTGAACCAAGGTGACCGACGCCCTTCGCAAGATCGAGAGGCCGCGGCGTATGAGTCCCTGCTTTCGCAGGGACGACGATAGAGTGATATTGACCTTCTCTCCCCAATCCGCTTGCCTCTGCGCAACAACACCAACACCCGGGAAGCAACGCCATGTCCTTTGTGCTGGCCATCGATCAGGGCACCACATCCTCGCGCGCCATTGTGTTTCGCGCCGACATTTCCATCGCGGCCACCGCGCAGCAGGAATTCCCGCAGCATTTTCCGGCGTCGGGCTGGGTCGAGCACGAGCCGGAGGACATCTGGACCTCGACGATTGCCACCTGCCGCGAGGCGCTGAAGAAGGCGAACCTCGGCGCGAAGGATATCGCCGCCATCGGCATCACCAACCAGCGCGAGACCACGGTGGTGTGGGACCGCGTCACCGGCCAGGCCGTTCATCGCGCCATCGTCTGGCAGGACCGCCGCACCGCCGACATCTGCGCCCGATTGAAGGCTGACGGCCACGAGCCAACGATCACGGCGAAGACCGGCCTGATCATCGATCCTTATTTCTCCGGAACGAAAGTGGCCTGGATTCTCGATTCAACCCCCGGCGCGCGTGCCCGCGCTGAGCGCGGCGAGCTGATGTTCGGCACCGTCGATGCTTATCTGTTGTGGCGGCTGACCGGTGGCAAGGTGCATGCGACCGACGCCACCAACGCCTCGCGCACGCTGCTGTTCAACATCCACACTGGCGAGTGGGACGACGATCTCCTGAAGATCCTGCGCGTGCCGCGCTCGATGCTGCCGGAGGGGAAGGACTCTTCCGCAGACTTCGGCGAAAGCCTGCCTGAATTGTTAGGCGGCACGATTGCGATCCGCGGCATCGCCGGCGACCAGCAGGCTGCCACTATCGGGCAAGCCTGCTTTTCGCCGGGCATGATCAAGTCGACCTACGGCACCGGCTGCTTTGCCCTGCTCAACACCGGCACGACCCCGGTCGCCTCAAAAAACAAGCTGCTGACCACGATCGCCTATCAGCTCAAGGGCCAGCGCACCTACGCGCTGGAAGGTTCGATCTTCGTTGCGGGCTCCTCGGTGCAATGGCTGCGCGATGGGCTCGGCATCATCAAGCAGGCCAGCGAGACCGGCCCGCTCGCCGACGAATCCGATTCCACGCAAAGCGTGTATCTGGTGCCGGCCTTCGTCGGCCTCGGCGCGCCCTACGGGAATCCGCGCGTGCGCGGCGCGCTGTTCGGGATGACCCGCAACACCGGCCCCGCCGAGCTCGCGCATGCCGCGCTCGAAAGCGTCTGCTACCAGACGTTTGACCTGTGGGCGGCGATGCGCGCCGACTGGCCGGAGGCAAAGGCCGCCAAGACAGTGCTGCGCGTCGACGGCGGCATGACGGCCTCCGATTGGACCATGCAGCGCCTCGCTGACCTTTTGGACGCGCCGGTTGATCGCCCGATGATCCAGGAAACGACGGCGCTCGGCGCCGCCTATCTCGCGGGGCTAGCTGCGGGCGTCTACCCCGAGCCCACCAAATTCGCCGACAACTGGCGGCTGGAGCACCGCTTCAAGCCCAACATGAGCGCGGCCACGCGCGAGCGGAAGCTTGCGGGATGGGCGCGAGCGGTGAAAGGGTTGCTGGCGAGCGATGAGGGGGAGGGGTAGTGTTTTTTCAACCGCTCTGCCGCCTCACTCCTAACTGTCATCACCCGCGAAAGCGGGTGATCCAGTATTCCAGAGACGGTAGTGATTCATCGAGAGGCCGCGGCGTACTGGATACTCCGCTTTCGCGGAGTATGACGATCAACGATGTCGTCATCACTGGTTCAAGCCCGGCCATGACGAGGAGAGAGCTTCACGCCTCAAACTTCACCGCCGTCGTATTCGCCCCGCAGATCAACACCGCGACCCGCTCGCCCGCCGCCGGCCGGTATCGCCCGGAAAGCAGCGCCGCGAACGCCGCGGCGCCACCGGGCTCGGCCACCACGCGCAGTCCCGACCACAACGCTGCCTGCGCCTGACGGATGGCCTCGTCGCTGACAAGCACTACTTCGGCCACATTTTTGCGCGCGATCGCAAACATCAGTTCGCCGACCCGGCGCGGGGCGA
>JAQGKJ010000591.1 GCA_028290165.1 Bradyrhizobium sp.
TTTGAACCTATGACCTTCAGGTTATGAGCCTGACGAGCTACCGGGCTGCTCCACCCCGCGATAAACCTTTGCGCGTCCTCTCGAAAAACCGAAACGGCTTTGGCCAACGCTTGAGGCGCCAATCCCGTCCGGAGGCTTCCTGAGAAGGCTACCCTTGGCAGATGCCCCTGGGCGCCAGCGGTATGTACCAACGCGAGCGCGCTTTGGAAAGGCCTGCGAGCGATCTTTTCGGGGTTTTATGACCGCCAAAACGCGCTATTTCCGCGCCAAATGCCCCACGACAGCGGTCTTGCCAGAACTGGCGCAAAAGCCCAGCCTTCCCAGCCTGGAAACCCCTTGGGGAAACGCCATGGACCAGCCCCTGAAAAGCCCGGGCCAAAGCGGCCTGGATGATGCCTTTCACGCCATGTTCGAGCGGTCGCGGTCGGAGCCTGCACCGACGCTTGCAGAACGGCTCGACCGGCTGGCGCGGCTGCGCGCGGTCATTGCGGACAACGAGCCCCGCTTCGACCAGGCGATCTCGGCGGAATTCGGCCATCGCAGCAGCACCGAGACCACGATCGCCGAAACCATGCTGGTGCTTGGCGAAATCAAGCACGCCGCCAAGCATTTGAAGAGATGGATGGCGCCGCAGCGGGTTTCGACCGCGCTGCAATTCTTGCCCGCCAAAAACCGGCTGATCCCGCAGCCGCTCGGCGTTGTCGGCATCATCGCACCCTGGAATTATCCGCTGCAGCTGACGCTCGCGCCGGCAGTCGGCGCGCTCGCCGCGGGCAACCGCGTCATGATCAAGCCGAGCGAACTGGTGCCGCGGTTCTCCGCACTGCTGAAAGAGGTCATATCGGCCAAATTCGACGCCACCGAAATGACGGTCACCGGCATCGAAGGCGACATCGCGCAGGCGTTTTCCGCGCTCCCCTTCGACCATCTGATCTTTACGGGCTCGACCCGGGTCGGCCGCCTGGTCGCGGAAGCCGCCGGGCGCAACCTGACACCGATCACGCTCGAACTCGGCGGCAAATCGCCCGCGATCGTCGACCGCTCCGCCGATCTCGAAGAGGCCGCACGGCGCATCGCCTACGGCAAGCTTCTCAATGCCGGTCAGACCTGCATTGCACCTGACTATGCACTGGTGCCGGAAGATCAGGTGCAGGACTTTGCCGGCTGGCTGCAGCGCCATATCCGGCGCATGTACGGCGCCGATCCCGGCAACGCCGACTACACCTCCATCGTCTCGGACCGGCACTATGCGAGGCTCGAGGGCCTCGTGGCTGATGCTGCCGCCAAGGGTGCGAAGATCATACAGACGGCAAAGCCCGACGATCCGCAATGGAAATCGAAGCGCAAATTTCCGCCGACCATCGTCGTCGGTGCAACACCTGACATGACCATCATGCAGGAGGAAATTTTTGGACCGTTGCTGCCGATCATGGGCTACAGGGATGCCGCCGAGCCTATTTCCTGGATCAACAAGCACGACCGGCCGCTGGCGCTGTACTGGTTCGGCAGGGACGATGCGGCGCGCGACGAGGTACTGGCGCGCACCGTCTCCGGCGGCGTCACCGTCAACGATTGCCTGTTTCACTTCACCCAGATCAACCAGCCGATGGGCGGCGTCGGCGCATCCGGCACCGGCGCCTATCACGGCCAATGGGGATTCAATAATTTGAGCAAGTTGAAACCGGTGTTCTATCGTTCGCGGTTCAACCGGCTGGCCGATCTCTATCCGCCCTACGGCGCCAGGATCGCGCGGCTGGAAAAGATGCTGCGATTGATGTCGTAGTGAAAAGAGCCGTCATTGCGAGGAGCAAACGGGTCCCGCCTTCGGCCGGCCCGATGATGAACTCCGCGACGAAGCAATCCATTCTTGCTTTGTGGCCCGATGGATTGCTTCGCGGAGCCTGTCATCGGGCGCGCATTCGCGCGACCCGTTGGCTCGCAATGACGAAAACAACAGCAATATTGGGGGGAAATACGCGTGACGGATACATTCGACTTTGTGGTGGTGGGCGGCGGCTCCGGCGGCTGCGCAGTGGCGGGGCGGCTTTCGGAGGATCCCAAAACCTCGGTAGCGATACTGGAAGCCGGTGGCGCGGGCGAAAACTGGGTGGTCAACACGCCTGGCGCGGTGGTGCTGATGGTCTCCGGCAAGGTGAACAACTGGGCGTTCGATACGGTGCCTCAAGCCGGCCTCAACGGCCGGATCGGCTATCAGCCGCGCGGCAAGACGCTCGGCGGGTCGTCGGCGATCAATGCCATGGTCTATATTCGCGGCCACCGAAGCGACTACGATCAATGGGCGTCGCTCGGCAACACCGGCTGGTCCTATGCCGATGTGCTGCCCTACTTCAAGCGCTCGGAGGATAATTCCGATCTCGACGGCGAGTACCACGGCAAAGGTGGCCCGCTCCATGTCTCCGGGTTGCGCTCCGACAATCCGGTGCGGGAAACGTTTCTGCAGGCCGCGCGCGAGGCGCAGTTCCGCATCCGTGAAGATTTCAACGCCGAGGACCAGGAAGGCCTCGGCACCTATCAGGTCACCCAGAAGAACGGCGAGCGCTGGAGCGCGGCACGCGGTTATATTCACCCTTTCATGGCAACGCGCGCGAATTTGCGCGTCGAGACCCATGCGCATGCCACCCGCATCCTGTTCAAGGGCAAGCGCGCCGTCGGCGTCGAATACCGGCAGGGCAAGGAGACCAGGCAGATTCGCGCCCGCCGCGAAGTGATCCTTTCCTCCGGTGCGTTCCAGACGCCGCAACTCCTGATGCTTTCCGGCGTCGGCGATAGCGCCGCGCTCGCAAAACACGGCATCGCATCCGTGCATCATCTGCCCTGCGTCGGGCAAAACCTGCAGGATCATCCGGATTTTGTGTTCGGCTTTACCTCCGACGCGCCGTATTTCGCCGGCCTGTCGTTCTCTGGCATCGCGCGAATTTTCAAGGGGATTGCGCAATACCGGCGCGAGCGGCGCGGACCGATGACCTCCAACATCGCCGAATGCGGCGGCTTCCTCAAAACCCGCCCCGACCTCGATGTGCCCGATATCCAGCTGCATTTCTGCATGGCGATGGTGAGCGATCATGGCCGCAAACCGCGCTGGGGCACCGGCTTCTCGTGTCACGTCTGCCTGTTGCGGCCGGAGAGCCGCGGCAGCGTCTGGCTGCAAAGCGCCGACCCGATTGCTGCGCCCGCGATCGATCCAAATTTTCTCGGCGAGCACGCCGACATCGACACCATGGTCGCCGGCTTCAAGATGACAAAACGGCTGCTTGACGCGCCCGCGCTGAAGGCGCTGCAAACCTCCGATGTGTTTACCGCAGGCGTCCAGAGCGACGACGACATTCGAAAAACGCTCCGCCAATACGTCGACACCGTCTACCACCCCGTCGGCACCGTCAAGATGGGCACCGACGCGATGGCGGTGGTCGATCCGAAACTGAAAGTCTACGGCCTCGAAGGCCTGCGCGTCGTCGATGCGTCCATCATGCCGACGTTGATCGGCGGCAACACCAACGCGCCGACCATCATGATCGGCGAGAAAGCCGCCGACATGATCAAGGCAGAGATGCGGGCGAATTGATACAGAGCCCGCCAACCATTTCTCCGTCATGCCCGGGCTTGTCCCGGGCATCCACGTCTTAACGGTCTGGCGGCAAGGAAGACGTGGATGGCCGGGACAAGCCCGGCCATGACGAATTCATCACGTCAATAAAAACCCGCCGTCGACCGTCACCACGGTGCCGGTCATGTAGCGCGAGGCGGTCGACGCCAGCAGCATGATGGCGCCGTCGAGATCGGCCTCGGCGCCAATCCTGCGCTGCGGAATCCGCTTTGCCAGTTTCTCGCCCGCGGGCGTCGACCAGAATTCGTGGTTCATTTCGGTATCGATATAGCCCGGCGCCAGCGCATTGACGCGGATGCGGTTTCCAGCCAGTTCAAGCGCCATCACCTTGGTGGCCTGGATGATGCCGGCCTTGGAGATCGTATAGGGCGAGAGGAATTTCATCACGCCGAAACCGAGCACGGAGGCGATATTGACGATATTGCCTTCCTGCTTGCGTGCGATCATCCGTCGCGCCATTTCAGTCGCCGCGAAATAGGCGCCCTTGAGATTGGCGTTGATGACGGAATCCCAATCCGCTTCCGTCTGATCGACCGCAAGCTTTTCAATCGCAATGCCGGCATTGTTGATGAGCACGCTGACCGGACCGAGCGCTGCTTCCGCGCTGTCGATCGCTTTTGCGATCGAGACGATATCGGTCACGTCCATCTGCACCGCAACCGCGCGGCCGCCCTGGGCGCGTATTTCCTCCTCAAGACTTTTTAATTTCGCGGTCTGCCGCGCCGCCAGCGCGACCGCGGCGCCATGCGCTGAGAGCACGCGGGCGAATTGCCGGCCCAGCCCCTGCGAGGCGCCGGTGACGAGAATGATTTCTTTACTGACGTCGAATAGACCGGACATGACAACTCCGCGAGGTGAGCCGCGCGGGCGTATTGATACAGACGATTTTAGGGATCGCAAACCGGTTTAGTTGACCATATCCGGCCGTTCGAAACAGAGAATCCTCCATCCATGAACAGTTTCGACGCCGTAGTCTATCTTGGATTGATCGTCGCTGTCGTCACCGGCTTCAACGCCGGATTGCTGCGCAGCGCCGCCACCATCCTGGCCTATCTGATCGCGATGCCGATCGCGGTCTGGGCGATGTCGCTGATCTCCACTCAGGCCGACGGCAATTTCGGCAGTCCTTTGGTGCAGAATTCGCTGCTGCTCTTCGGGATCTTTCTGGTCGCCGGCATGGTGCTGGGAAAAGTGATGCGGATGGCGCTCGACGAAGCCATCGGGCCGGAAGCCGGCATCGGCGATCGCCTCGCGGGCGCGGTACTCGGCGCGGTGCGCGTCGGCCTTGTCGCGATCACGCTGGTATTGATCTTCGACCAGCTCGTGCCGTCCGATCGCCAGCCGGCATACCTCACAGGCTCGCAGCTGCGGCCGCTATTGTCGGTCGCGGGGCAAAGGGGTTTTAGGTCCCTGCCGCCGGATGTCACGGCCTATATCGACCGGCTGAAGAAAGAACGGCATATATAGCTCGCCGGGTTCGCCTCCTGATATGCATTTCGGAGATAGCGAGTCTCTTATCAGAGCCGCCCGGGTTGGCTAGAGTGGCGGGACCGAACCTTCAAAAACCACCTGACATAACGGGAGTGAGACAGTGGATCTTGGGATCAAAGGCCGCCGCGCCATCGTGTGCGCATCCAGCAAGGGTTTGGGCCGCGCCTGCGCCATGGCGCTGGCTAACGAAGGGGTACATGTCACGCTGACCGCGCGCGGCGCGGAAGCACTGGCGAAAACTGCAGCCGAGATACGCAAAGCCAATCCGGGCGTCACGGTGACCGAAGTCGCCGGCGACATCACCACGCCCGCAGGCCGCGAGGCCGCTTTGAAAGCCTGTCCCGACCCGGACATCCTGGTCAACAATGCCGGCGGTCCGCCACCCGGCGATTTCCGCAACTGGACCCGCGACGACTGGATCAAGGCGCTGGACGCCAACATGCTGACCCCGATCGAACTGATCAAGGCGACCGTGGACGGCATGATGGCCCGGAAATTCGGCCGCATCGTCAACATCACTTCGGCCGCGGTAAAGGCGCCGATCGAGGTATTGGGCCTCTCCAACGGCGCGCGCGCCGGCCTCACCGGCTTTGTCGCGGGCATTGCGCGCAAGACCGTGATCAATAACGTCACCATCAACGCCCTGCTGCCGGGCCCCTTCGACACCGATCGGCTCCGCGGCGCCGTCGCGAAGGCAGAAGCGGAGAGGCGCGGGATCACCGTCGACCAATTGCTGGCGGAACGCGCCAAGCTCAATCCGGCCGGACGCTTCGGCGATCCAGAGGAATTCGGCCTGGCCTGCGCGTTTCTGTGCGGCGCCAAGGCAGGATTTATCACTGGCCAAAACATCTTGCTCGACGGCGGTGCGTTTCCGGGCACGCTGTGAAGGCAGTCTGGTACGAACGATCAGGCGCCGCGCCGGACGTCCTGACCTTCGGTGAGATGCCGACACCGATGGCCGGACCGGGCGAAGTCCGCATCCGGCTGGAAGCCTCCGGCGTCAATCCCGCCGACGTCGGCCGGCGCGCCGGCAGCTATCGCGCGATGGAATTTCCGCGAGTGATCCCCAACAGCGACGGCGCGGGTATCATCGACCAGGTCGGCGACGGCGTCACGCGGCTTCGCGTCGGCGAGCGTGTCTGGCTCTATAACGGCCAGCGCAACGGCCGCGCCTTCGGCACCGCGGCGGAATATATCGCGCTGGCCGAGCATCTGGTCACGCCACTGCCCGACGTTGTCTCATTCGCGGCCGGTGCGACGCTCGGCATTCCCTGCATGACCGCGTGGTGCTGCCTGTTCGGCGACGGGCCGATCGCGGGCCAAACCGTGCTGGTCACCGGGGGTGCAGGCGCGGTCGGCCATTACGCCGTGCAGCTGGCAAAAGGCGGCGGCGCGCGGGTGATTGCGACCGTCAGCTCGCAAGCAAAGGCGGAACAGGCGCTTCTCGCGGGCGCCGATCTCGTCATCGGCTACAAGACCGAAGATGTGATCGCAAGAACGCTGGCGTTTACCGAACAACGCGGCGTCAATCGCGTGGTCGATGTCGACTTCGGCGGCAACATCGCAACGACCTTAAAATTGATGGCGATGAATTCGACCATCGCCGTCTACGCCACCAACGGCAACCGCAGCCCGGTGGTTTCGATGCGCGAGCTGATGGAGAAATGCATCGCATTGCGCACGCTCGTGCTGTTCGCGCTGCCCTCGCCGCTGCTCGCAGCGGCGCAAGCCGACATTTCGAAATGGCTGGCCGCGGCCAAGCGCATCCATAATATCGCGGCGCAGTTTCCGCTGCTGGAGACCGCGCAGGCGCATCTCGCGGTGGAAAAAGGCGATAAGCTCGGTACCGTCATCGTCGACTGCGCGCGCTAGGGTAATCTAGAATTGTCCGGCTCCGCATTCATTAGCACCTCTCCCCTTGTGGGAGGGGTGAGGGGTTAAGCTCTATCGATAGACCGTGACCCCTCACCCTGAGCAACCGGCAACATGAGTAACCGCCGTTGCCGAGAACATCTCGTCCTCACACCGGCGTGGTGCGCTCGTCGTTCCAGGTCAGGCCGAACTCTTCCAGCCCCTCGGCCAGGTAGTCGCTGACCAGGGGTTCGCCGAGCAGGTAGCTCGTGGTGTTCCGGTCGCGCCCGTCCGCGGCCTCGCGGCGGAGCTCGTCCCAGTCTTCGATGGTCCCGTCGCCGCGCCCAAGCCGCATCAGCGCAACCAGATCGACCTGCTCGTCTTCGGTCATGGCACTGATGAAGCCGGTGATCTCGCGCGCCACGGGATCGCCGCCATCATCCTCCAGCACATCGATCATATTATCGTCAGCGCCGTTCGACCCGGAATCCGGATCGGATTCCCCCTCCTTGACGTCGAATTCACGGGTTTTTTCGATCAAAAAAACCACCTTTTCGACCGAAATCGCTAGTTCTGGCATCCCAGCGCTCCCTTGGCTTTTCGTGCCCCGTCAACGCGCGGACCGGCAAGATGATCCATTGCGCGCATCGGCGGAAACCAGCATCTTCGCGCCCAAGAAACGACCAGTCAGGGGAAAAGCCGGATGCACTGGAATGTGGGCAAGGTCAGGATCACGAAAATCGTCGAACTGGAAACGGTCGGCAGCACCCGATTTATCCTGCCGCTCGCCACCAATGACGAAATCCGAAAATTGCCCTGGCTCATTCCCGATTTCGCCACCGAGGAAGGCCGTCTCAAAATGTCGATCCACTCGCTGGTGGTAGAGACGCCATCGCGCCGGATCGTGGTCGACACCGGGCTTGGCAACGACAAGGAAGGCCGCTCGGTGCCGACCTGGAATAACCGGAAGGGTCCATTCCTCGAGACCATGTCGGCGGCGGGCTTTCCGCCTGACAGCATCGACACCGTGCTGTGCACGCATCTGCACGTCGACCATGTCGGCTGGAACACAAGGCTTACTGGCGGCAAGTGGGTGCCGACCTTCACACGCGCGCGCTATGTGTTTGGAAGAGGCGAATATGAGCATTGGCGCGACCGCAGCGACGAGCCCGACAAGGCGGCGGTTTTCAACGACTCGGTGAAGCCGGTCGTCGATGCCGGCAAGGCCGATCTGGTCGCCG
This sequence comes from Bradyrhizobium sp., assembly GCA_028290165.1. Next base: position 8,209 of record JAQGKJ010000591.1, read on the forward strand.
GCGATGCCAGGCTCGCCGACGAGATCACCCTGATCCCGACCCCCGGCCACAGCCCGGGCCATATGAGTATCCTGATCCGCTCGGACGGCGAACAGGGCCTGCTGACCGGCGACGTCGCCCATCATCCCTGCCAGATGGCGCATCTTGATTGGTCATCGACCGCCGATTTCCGACCCCGTTCAGTCGGCCAAGACACGGCGCGAATTGTTCTCGCGCTTTGCCGATACGCCGACCCTGGTGATCGGCGGACATTTCAGCGCCGCCCATATCAGGCGCGACGGCGATGCCTTCAAATTCATCGTTTAGCAGCCCTGCAATGCGGCTCAGCAGTTGAATTTCCGCCCGCGCTGCTCCAAGAAGCATCCAAGCAACCACCACCCTAGGGAGTGATAAGAAATGAAGCTTGTTCGTTACGGGGCCATTGGCCAGGAAAAGCCCGGCCTGATCGATAAATCGGGTCAATTGCGCGATCTGTCGGCGAAGGTGAAGGACCTCAATGGCGAGGCCTATTCGCCGGCCTCGCTGGCCAAGCTTGCAGACCTCGACCCTGCCAAGCTTCCGGCCGTTGACGGCAAACCGCGACTGGGCGCGCCGGTAACCGGCATTTCGAAATTCGTCGCCATCGGGCTGAACTATATCGACCATGCCAAGGAGACCGGATCGCCGATCCCATCCGAGCCGATCTTCTTCCTGAAGGCCAACACCTCCCTCTCAGGCCCGAACGACGCGGTCGAAAAGCCGCGCGAATCCAAGAAACTCGACTGGGAGGTCGAAATCGCCGCCATCATCGGCACCCGCGCCAAATATGTCAGTGAGGCCAACGCACTCAATCATGTCGCCGGCTATTGCGTCTGCAATGATGTCTCCGAGCGCTATTTCCAGCAGGAGCGCGGGGGACAGTGGACCAAGGGCAAGTCGCATGACACCTTC
>JAQGKJ010000360.1 GCA_028290165.1 Bradyrhizobium sp.
GCAGGTTCTTGCGGGACAGAATGAGAAACTGGACCAGGTCCGCCAGACCATCGTCGCGCCGGTCGGCGCCAACGCCTACCAGATCAACCACCAAGCCATTGAAGCGATGCCGCAGGGCAATAATGCACCGCTCGACAAGGTACTACTGCAATTTCCCGGCGTTACGCAGGATTCCGCTGCCAGCGGCCAACTGCATGTGCGCAACGAACACGCCAATCTGCAGTACCGCATCAACGGCATCATGCTCCCGGATGGCGTCGGCGCCTTCGGGCAGATCCTCGACACCGGTATCGTCGGCAGCCTAGCCCTGCTCACCGGTGCACTACCGGCGCAATATGGCTTGCGAACGGCCGCCGTTGTGGACATCCAGACCAAGACCGATGCCTTCAACAACAGCGGTAGCGTCGGCATCTATGGCGGCAGCCATCAAACCATCACGCCGACTTTCGAATACGGCGGCACCGTTGGGCAAACCCAATATTTCCTTTCCGGACGCTATTTCACGAGCAGTCTGGGAATTGAGAATCCGACGCCGGAGAAAGAAGCAATTCACGACCGAACATCGCAGGAAAAAGGATTTCTCTACCTCTCGACTGTGCTCGACCCCACCAGCCGGCTGACAATCATGAGCGGCTTCTCGAATGCCGCGTATCAGATTCCCAACAATCCGGGACAGCAGGCCGGTTTTGCGGCGTTCGGGCTGACTGATTTCGATTCGTCACAGCTCAATGAACGGCAATATGAGCTCAGCCAGTTCAATGTCCTTGCCTACCAGAAGTCGGTGGAAGATATCGACTACCAGATTTCCTATTTCAACCGCTACAACCAGCTGCACTTCAGGCCCGATCTGGTCGGCGACGTCCTCATCAACGGGATAGCTTCCGACGTCTACCGTCAAAGCGCGATCAACGGCATCCAGGAAGATGCCGCCTGGCGCGTCGGCTACGCCCATACGCTACGTTTTGGATTTACCGCCAGTGCGGAACGCTCTCTGGTCACCAGTATCTCCAGCGTATTGCCGGTCGATCCGACGACCGGCAATCAGGTCGATCCCGTGACGGGAATGCCGTTCGCACCACCGGTCATCATATTCGATTCCAGCTCGAAGACCGGCTGGCTGCTGGGCACTTATGTTCAGGACGAGTGGAAGATCAACAACCAGTGGACGCTGAATGCGGGATTGCGGTTCGACCAGATGTATCAATATGTCGATGCCAACCAGTTCAGCCCGCGCGTCAGCCTGACCTGGAAGCCGTTCGACGGCACGACCTTCCATGCCGGCTATGCGCGCACCTTCACGCCGCCGCCGCAAGTGGTGGCTGCCCCGGTCAATCTGGCGCTGGTGCAGAACACCACACAACAGCCCACCGTTCCATTGAACGATCCGGTGCTGCCGGAGCGGGCCCACGTGTTCGATGTCGGCGTGGTTCAGAAGATTTGGCCAATACCGGGTCTCGAGGTCGGCGTGGATGGCTACTACAAGATCGCGCGCGATCTGCTCGATGACGGGCAATTCGGGGCGGCCTATGTGTTGTCCGGCTTCAACTATGACAAAGCCAACAATCTCGGCCTTGAGCTCAAGACCACTTACACCAACGGCAATTTCAAGATCTATGGCAACCTGGCCTGGGCGCGTCAGCTCGGTACCGATGTCGTCTCGAACCAGTATCTGTTCGATGCCGAACGGTTCGCGTTCATCGCCAACCACTACGTCTACACCGACCACAGTCAGGTTCTGACCGCGTCAGGCGGAGCTTCCTATCTCTGGAACGGCACGCGCTTCAGCGCCTCGATGATCTATGGCAGCGGACTTCGTTCCGGCTTCGCGAATACCGATCATGTGCCATCGTATACCCAGGTTAATCTCGGGGTCTCGCACGAATATCTGTTGCCGGGATGGACCAAGCCGACGACGGTGCGGTTCGATGTCGTGAACTTGTTCGACAAGATCTATGAAATCAGGGACGGGTCCGGCATCGGGGTGTTTGCGCCGCAATTCGGCCCGCGTCGTGGTTTCTACGTCGGCATCTCGCAAAAGATATGAATGACGGATGGTTAGCTCACACTCTGATCCAGCAGTGGCCCGAACTATGAACAATACACCTCTTCGAGCGACATCTGGTGTGATCCTCGCGCTGGCTATGATCTTGCTGGCGTCGCCGTCATCAGCCCAACAGAAAGCGGCGCCTGCGCCCCAGCAAGCCCCCGCGCTGTCGCAACCGTCGGCTGTTCCGACGCAAGCCGCGCCGGCGGTCCAAGCCCCGGCGCCATCGGCGGCCGTGGCTCCATCCACAGCAGTCGCACCGCCTGGGGCCCCCGACCCCAGCGCAGCTTCCGCCGATGGCAGCAGGCCGCTGAAATCGACCGCGCCGGCGCTGCGCGAGCTGTCGCCCTGGTCGATGTTTCTGTCGGCGGACATCCTGGTCAAGGCCGTCATGATCGGGCTCGCCTTCGCCTCGCTGGTGACATGGACCATCTTTATTGCAAAAATCATCGAGTTCTCGCTGATCCAGCGCAAGCTGCGCACCGCGCTCCGCAAGATCGCCGATGCCCGGTCGCTGGCGGAGGCGCAATTCGCGCTCGGCGCCAAGGACAGCGTGCTGTCGTCGCTGCTGGCTGCCGCGATGCGCGAAGCGCGGCTATCGGCGGGAATTTCCAGCGACGCCGGCATCAAGGAACGGGCGGCCTCGAGCTTTGCCGAGATCGTGCGTGCCGAGGCGCGCCGGATCCGGCTCGGCATGGGACTACTGGCAACGATCGGCGCGACGTCACCGTTCGTCGGACTGTTCGGCACGGTCTGGGGCATCATGAACAGCTTTATCGGCATCTCGAAATCGCAGACCACGAACCTTGCCGTGGTGGCGCCCGGCATCGCCGAAGCGCTGCTCGCCACCGCGTTCGGCCTCGCCGCCGCGATCCCGGCCGTCATCATCTACAATCATTTTTCGCGCGTGACGAAGGGCTACCTCGAACTGGTCGGCCGGGCGTCGGGGGCGGCAGCGCGGCTATTGTCGCGCGATCTCGATCGCACCCATGTCAGCGCGCAATCGCGCGCGGCGGAGTAGGCGATGGCGACATCGATCGCAGATACCGAACTCGATGACGACGACGATTTCGCGGAGACGCACGAGATCAACGTCACGCCGTTCATCGACGTCATCCTGGTTCTGCTGATCATCTTCATGGTGGCGGCGCCGCTGTCGACCGTCGACCTTCCGGTCGATTTGCCGTCGTCGACCGCGACCCCGCAGAAGAAGCCGGACAAGCCGACCTATGTCACCATCAAGCCCGATCTCGCGCTCGCAATCGGAGAGACCCCGGTCAAGCGGCTCGACCTGGTCCGCTCGCTCGATGCGATGGCGGACAGCAACAAGGACGGCTTCATCTTCCTGCGCGCGGATCGCTCGGTGCCCTATGGTGAAATGATGGACGTGCTGGAAATCCTGCGCGCCGGGGGCTATTCGAAGATCAAGCTGGTGGCGCTCGAGGGCGTTCCGGATAGTGCCGCGCCGCCTTCAGCTTCGCCAAGTCCTAAACCTTGAGTGAGGGCGATATCGCAATGCCCGACCTCGACACCGAACAAAAACCTTCCCGGCGGCTGTGGATGCTCGCAGGCGTCGGCGCGGTTGCGCTTCACGTCGCGGGTGGCGCACTGGCATTTGCGCATCTGCGGGCCGAAGAACCCGACGACCTCGGTGCGCCCGCAATCGAGATCGGCCTGGAGATGACGTCGCCGCGTCTGGAACCGACCGATCTGCCGGCGGGGCCGGACACCGAGGCTTCCGTCACTTCGCCGGCGATTGCCGAGCAGAAGGCCGAGCTCAAGGAAACGGAACTACCGAAGGATGTCCCGACCGAAACCGAGGATCCGGATCGGGCGGTGACGCCGAACGATTCAAAGAAACCCAAGGAGGACGATTCGAAAATCGCGGCGGTGCAAACCCAGGCCTCGACGGAATCGGAGGCGGCCGAGGCCACCGCGACACCCAGTTCCGAATCTGTTCCGGAAACACCGCGCTCGGTCGCGCCCGCGCAGGGGACCGGAGAAAGCGTGCGGCGCATGCGGGCGACCTGGCAGAAGGAACTGGTCGCGCATCTGGACAAGCACAAGCGCTATCCGGCGCAGCGCGCGCAGAAGACCGCCGAGATCCTGGTCAGCTTCGCCCTGGACCGGATGGGCCATGTTCTCTCGACCAGCATCGTCAAGGGGTCGGGCGACACGGCGTTCGACGAGGCGGCGCTGGCGATGGTGCGAAGATCCGATCCGGTGCCGGCGCCGCCGCCCCTTGTCGCCGACGAGGGCTTGAATTTCACCCTTCCGGTGATTTTCAAGATCAAAGGGCCGAGCTAAAGCTTCGGTCCAATGCCGGAACCGGCGGTGGCGTCACCGCCAAAGATACCGCAACCCGACATAGACGATGACGAGGCAAACGAATATCAGCGCCACGGGAAGTCGGGGTTTTGCTTGGGGACCGCTGGGGGCCTGCTTGATCCGCGGCACCGGCGGGCGTTTGAAGGCGGTAACGTTGTCCTTGGCCTGATGTTTCGACTGGGCGGGAAGTTCGGGCGCTGCGCCAGCCCCGCCCATTTCTCCGTAATACGTCTTGTAGATGAGAATGATGGTGGCCTCGGTTGCGTCGGCCTCAGCCATCTCCTTGAGCAGCCCGTTATAGCTGGCGAGGAAGGTCTGGGCCTTGGCGGGCAGGGCGGAAGTGCCGTTCAGCTTGGCCATCATCTTCCAGGTCGCAAAATCGGCTCTGGCCCGGGTGTCGGCGCGTCGCGCGATTAACATGTCGGCTGCTTTGATCGCCATGCCCTCAGCCTTTTTGCCGTCAGCCTTTTCGGCGGTTCCCTCGGAAGTTGGACTAAGCGTTGCCGGTTACCACCAGAAGTAGCTGAATCACAAAGCCAGTCACGGTCCGCAGTATGGCCGAAATAACATCAAGATTTAGACCGAACTGCGAACCGGCCAAGGGGAGAATGATCAGAATTCCGATCAGGATCAGCATCCCGAAGGGCTCCAGCCGGGCCAGCGGGGCAGCAAGCGGCCTCGGCAGTAGCCCCACCGCGACCCGCCCGCCATCCAAGGGAGGGATCGGCAGCATGTTGAAGATCGCAAGGATGACGTTGATGACCACGGCGTTTCTGAGGTTGTCGGCGATCCATTGCGCCGCGTTCGGCGGCAGGTAGCCCACCACATGAAACGCCGCCGCCGCGACCAGGGCGAGGGCGATATTGGTGGCGGGTCCGGCCAGCGCCACCCAGACCATGTCAATCCGCGGGTTGCGCAGGGCGCCGAAATTCACCGGCACGGGCTTGGCGTAGCCGAACAGGAACGGCGAGTGGGACATTAGCAGGATCGCCGGCAACACCACGGTGCCGAAGGGATCGATGTGCTTAAGGGGATTGAAACTGACGCGGCCCCGCTCAAAGGCGGTGTTGTCGCCAAGGCGGTGCGCGACAAACCCGTGGGCGGCCTCGTGGAAGGTGATGGCGACGACGAGCGGCAATACCCAGACGGATATGTCGTAGGCGGTGATGTTCAACGGATGTCCTGACCGGTTCGATTGATGGGCCAACGCTACCATCTATTCATGAACGATCGGCACGAACAGTGCCGGCCTTCCCTGACCATGACGGCCCCGTTGCTCTAATACGTCGCGCGGCCGCCGGAGATATCGAACACCGCGCCGGTGGAGAACGCGCAATCCTCAGACGCCAGCCATGCCACCATCGCCGCGACTTCTTCCACCAGCACAAAACGCCCTTTTGGAATCTTGGACAGCATGAAGTCGATGTGCTGCTGCGTCATCTGGTCGAAGATCGCGGTTCTGGCCGCCGCAGGCGTCACCGCGTTGACAAGGATGTCGTGCTGCGCAAGTTCTTTGCCGAGCGATTTCGTCAGCGCAATGAGACCCGCCTTCGAGGCCGAATAGTGGGCGGCATTGGGGTTGCCTTCCTTGCCGGCGATGGAAGCGATGTTGACGATGCGGCCATAGCCTTGGCTGATCATCGCAGGCGCGATCGCCTTGCAGCAGATGAAGGGGCCGTCGAGATTGATGCGCAACACCTTGCGCCATTCCTCGATGTCGGTTTCCCATACCGTCTTGTTGATTCCGGCGATGCCGGCATTGTTGACGAGGATGTCGATCTTGCCGAACGCTTTCAGCGTCGCGTCTTTTGTGTTCTCGACCGCGGCGAGATCCGACACATCGACCTTGAACGCGGTGACGGCATTGCCGATTTCCTTCGCGGTCTTCTCGGCGAACGGCGCGTCATGATCCCAGATCGCGACCTTTGCCCCCGAAGCGACAAAACGCTCGGTGATCGCGCGGCCAAACCCCTGCGCGCCGCCGGTAACCACGGCGCAGCGGCCGTTGAGATCGATCTTGTTCATGGGGGAGACTCCTGACCTGGACCCGTTTCAATTGTCGTCGTCATTCCGGGTCCGCTCTACGGAACGATGTTACAGCGTCCAGCCACCATCGATAATATGCGCGACGCCGGTGGTGAACGCGCTTTCGTCGCTGGCGAGATACACCGCGAGTGAGGCGATTTCCTCAGCCGTGCCTAACCGCCCCATCGGCTGCCGGGAGACGAACATCTCGCGCCCGCCGGGGCCCGCGGCGGCAGCGCGGTTAAGCATCGACGGTGTCTCGATGGTGCCCGGGCAGATGCAATTGCAGCGGATGCCCTTGGTGATGAAATCGGCGGCGACCGCGCGGGTCAGTGCCGCGACGGCGGCCTTGGTTGCGCCGTAGACGTAACGGTTGGGCGCGGCCTTGAACACGCCGGCGGCGGAAGAAATGTTGACGATCGAGCCGTGGCCTCGTTCCAGCATGCCCGGCAGAAATGCCCGCAGCGTCCGGTGCATCGACTTGACGTTGAGGTCGAACGAAAAGTCCCAGTCGGCGTCCGAGCATTCCAGCACCGTGCCGTTGTGCACGAAGCCTGCGGCATTGAGCAGGATGTCGGTGTTGCCGACGCGCTTGGCCATCTCGCTGACAGCAGCGCTGTCGCGGACGTCGAGCCGTGCGACTTCCGCGACGCCCTCGTTCCTGAGCGCCGCAAGGCCCTTTTCGTCGATGTCGGTTGCAAACACCGTGGCGCCCTCGCGCGCGAAAGCGATTGCCGAGGCGCGGCCGATCCCCGCCGCGCCCGCGGTCACGAATGCGCGCTTGCCTTTAAGGCGGTCTGACATGTCGTTCTCCCACAAATTGTCGTCAATTTTCGCTCGTCATACGCGGGCTTGACCCGCGTATCCATCCTCTGTTGAAGAACGATGGATTGCCGGGTCGTCAGGTGCCAAGACGGCTCTTCGCGCCTTTTGCCCGGCAATGACGGCACGTATCCTAATGATTGTCCCTCGCCACGCCGACCTTGCCGGCGATGTCGTGATAGCGCGTGGCGAATTCCATGCAAGCGCCGGTGGCCTGCTGGCCGACGGTCGAGCGATAGAGCTCCTGCCACGGCGTCTGGTTGGCCGGATAGGGGAAGCCGCCTCGCGCTTTAAGTTCGGCACGCCGCTTCTTCAGCTCCTCGTCCGAAATCAAAATGTTGGCGGTGCCCTTGTTCAGGTCGATGCGAACCTTGTCGCCGGTATTCAGGATCGCCAGCCCACCGTCGGCGGCGGCTTCCGGTGTGGCGTTCAGGATCGACGGCGAGCCCGAAGTGCCGGACTGGCGGCCATCGCCGATGCAGGGCAGCGACAGGATACCGCGTTTGATCAGCGCGGCCGGCGGCTGCATGTTCACGACCTCGGCGCCGCCGGGATAGCCGATCGGTCCGGTGCCCCGCACGAACAGGATGCAGTGCTCGTCGATATCGAGCGCGGGATCGTCAATCCGCTTATGATAGTCCTCCGGGCCCTCGAACACGATCGCGCGTCCCTCGAAGGCGTTGCGATCCTTGGGATTGATTAGATAGCGGTCGCGGAATTCCTTTGATATCACGCTGGTCTTCATGATCGCGGAATCGAAGAGGTTGCCGCGCAAGACCAGGAATCCTGCGTCCTTCACCAGTGGCTTGTCAAAGCTCCAGATTACGTCGCCGTCGGGTTTTGGCGCATTGCGGCAGTTGTCGCTTATGGTGTGGCCGTTGACGGTCATGACGTCTTCGTGGATGCGCTTGTGCGCCATCAATTCGCGCACCACCGCCGGCACGCCGCCGGCGCGATGGTACTCTTCGCCGAGGTAGAAGCCGGCCGGCTGCATGTTCACGAGCAGCGGAATCTGGTGGCCGTATTTTTGCCATTCGTCGATCGACAGTTCCACGCCGATATGGCGGGCCAGCGCGTTGATATGGATCGGCGCGTTGGTCGAGCCGCCGATCGCCGAATTGACGACGATGCAGTTCTCGAACGCCTTCCGCGTCAGAATGTCGGACGGTTTTAGATCCTCCCAGACCATCCCGACGATGCGCGTGCCGGTCTCATAGGCGATCTGGCCGCGCTCGCGATAGGGGGCGGGGATCGCGGCACAGCCCGGCAGCGACATACCGAGCGCTTCCGCCAGCGAATTCATAGTGGAGGCGGTGCCCATGGTGTTGCAGTGGCCGACCGAGGGCGCCGAGGACGCCACGATGTTCATGAACTCCTCGTAGTC
>JAQGKJ010000643.1 GCA_028290165.1 Bradyrhizobium sp.
ACCAGCGCCAAAACGCCGATGGTGATGCCGACGCCGGGAACGATGTTGATGAAGAACAGCCAGTGCCACGACATCGCGTCGGTGATGAAGCCGCCGACGGTCGGACCGATGGTCGGGGCCAGCGTGGCGACGAGGCCGATGATCGGGCCGACGATGTAGAATTTTGAACGCGGGAACACGGTATAGGCCGATGCGAACACCGTCGGGATCATGCCCGCGCCCAAAAACCCCTGGATCGCACGCCAAAGGATCATTTGTTCGATCGACGAGGCCAACCCACACAGGAAGCTCGCGACGGTGAAGCCGGCGGCGGAAATTGCAAACAGCAGCCGGGTGCCGAGCGCGCGCGACAGGAATCCGGACAGGGGTATCGCAATCACTTCCGCGATCAGATACGAAGTCTGGACCCACGACACCTCGCTCGAACTCGCCGACAGACCGGCCTGTATATCGCTGAGCGACGCCGAGACGACCTGGATGTCGAGGATCGACATGAACATCCCGAACACCATGATGAGAAACGCGAACAGCCGGCGCCGCGCGATGCGCTCGGACGCACTCGCGGCGGCGTTCATCATGACAGGCGGGGCGGTGGCGGCATCAGCCATGATCTGTTCAGCTCAAGACGTGCTTTAGGAATCGGGCGCGTCGCCCGCTGCTAAAATTATTTCGGTTGGACCATCGGCGGCGCGTCAAGGTCGGCTTCGCTGTCTGCATCCTTGGCTCCGTTGTTGGTATCGACGGTGGCATAAACCGACATGCCCGCGCGCAGCAGGTTCTGCTTCGCGACATCCTTCGGCACGCGAATACGAACCGGAAGCCGCTGCACGATCTTGGTGAAGTTGCCGGTGGCGTTATCGGGCGGCAGCAGCGTGAACACCGAGCCGGCCGCAGGGGAAATGCTGTCGACGACGCCTGCGAACTTGCGATGGCCGTAGGCGTCGACCGAGATCGTCACCGGCTGGCCCGGACGGATGCGCTTGAGCTGGGTTTCCTTGAAATTGGCGTCGATGAAGACGTCGTCGAGCGGCACCACATTGCCGAGCCGCTGTCCGACCACGACGAAGTCGCCGGTATTGACCAGACGGTTGGAGAAGGTGCCATCGACCGGCGACCGCACCGAAGTGAAGTCGAGGTCGCGCTCTGCCTTGGCGAGCGAGGTCTGCAGTTCCGCAAGCTGGGCGCGGGCCTCGGCCTGCTGCGCCCTGGTGACCTCCACGTTGTCGCGCGACGCGTCATAGGCAGCCTGCGCCGCCTTCACCGCCGCCACGCCCTGATCGCGGCCGGCTTCGGACACCTCGAATGTCGCGCGCGAGGCAAATCCCTTGGTGCTCAGCGCCTGCTGACGGTCGTAGTCGAGGCCGGCCCGCTTCAAGGCGGCTTCCGCCGAGACGACCTGTGCCTTGGCCTGCTCGACCGCGCTTTCCAATGCGGTGACCTGACGGCCGATACGATCGATGGTGGCCTGCTGGGTGGCGATCCTGGTTCGCGCGGCGTCCACCGCGATCCGATAGTCGCCGTCGTCGATCCGGAAGATCACGTTGCCGGTGCGCACCTGCGCATTGTCGGCGGGAACGATGGCCGCGATGTGCCCCGATACCCGCGCGCCGAGCATGGTGTTGTTGGCGCGCACATAGGCGTCGTCGGTGGAGACGTAAAAGCGTCCGACCAGGATATAATGCACGCCGTAGCTTGCCGCGGCGAGCGCGAGCAACGTGGCGATGCCCATCAAAACCATTTTGCGCTTGCCGGATTTCGGCGCGGCGGATTTGGCGGGAGCAGCGGGAGCCGCGGGCGCGCCGGCCGGCTTGTCGATGACCGGCTTGTCGATGGCCGGCCGCTCCGCCTCGACGGGGCGGCACGCGCTCTCTTCCGAAACATGCTTGCGAAGCTGGTCGGCGAGAACCGCAGAAGCGTCTCGCGCGGCCTCGCCCTCTGCCGTATCCGGCTCGGGCCGAAGGATCCGTGCGGCCTGGTCTCTCGCTGCGGCCATTACGGCCTCCCCATTACAATGTCGCGACGGAAGCGCGGCCGAAATCTGGCCGCGCCCATCGTCCACCCCGAAATTAGCATTGACCGAACGGTTCGGTCAAGGTACCTGTTCAACGCGAGCGAACATAGTCCGCCAGTTCCTTCCGGGGTATTCCCACGGCGCGAATCTTGCCAGAAAAGCTAACCAATGGTTGCAGCCGATCGCACTCCCCTCCACCTCGTCGGCGACGAGGACAGCTCGAAACGCCGCCAGATCCTCGACGGCGCCAGCAAGGTGTTCATGGACCTGGGCTTCGACGGCGCCAGCATGGGTGAAATCGCCCGCGCCGCCGGCGTCTCCAAGGGGACGCTGTACGTTTATTTCGCCGACAAGAGCCGGCTGTTCGAAGCCATCGTCGAGCGGGAAATGCTCGACCAGCAGAAGGTGGCGTTCAATTTCGACCCCGAACGCGACGTCGCCACCACGCTGCGGGAGTTCGGCAAGGCCTATATCGCGCTGCTGTGCCGGCCGGGCGGCGGATCGGCGATCCGCACCGTGATGGCGATTGCCGAGCGGATGCCGGAGGTCGGCCGGCGCTATTACGAGCACGTGCTGGAGAAGACCATCAATCGCCTCGCCGGCTTTCTCGAGGCGCGAGTGAAGACAGGCGATGTCGCGATTCCCGACTGCCAGCTGGCCGCTTCGCAATTCATGATGATGTGCCAGGCATCGCTGTTTCTGCCGTTCATTTTCCAGGCCGCCCCGCCGCCATCGCCAGAGCGCATCGCGCAAGTAGTCGAAAGCGCAACGCAGATGTTTCTGACCGGCTATCGGGTCGAGCAGAACTGACCGCAAGCCGCCGGTATTCGCAATTTTTCTATCGTCCCTGCGAAAGCGATGCGAAAGCGGGGACCCATACGCGGCGGCCTCACGTTTTGGCACCGTGGCTAACGGCTTCTGCTCCAACCAACGACGGTGGTTATGAGTCCCTGCGTTCCGCGGGGACGACAGTGTGGTCGTTTCGCTACTCGAAATTTCAAACAGCCAAGACAAGACACACCTTCGCGCTCCCGCGGCGCAAAGCGCCGGAGTTGTGCATGATCCATTTCGCCCTCAGAATCAGAGCAACTATGCCGGAAGTAGACCGGTGATCGGCCGGCCTCAAGGCTGGCGCTGGCGCGCCCCCGCCTTCGGCGGCTGCGGCCTTGACCCCGCCCGCTCACTGGTCTGTTGGCTTTGCAAGCGCTCGGTCGGAGACCGAGCGCGGTGGGATGCGCTCGGTCAGTTCAGCATATAACGTAACGGCTGGGATCCCATTTCTGCCGTCGTGCGATCATGGTGTTGAGGATGACGATCAGCTTGCGCATGCACGCGATGAGAGCAACCTTCGGCTCCTTTCCCTTGGCGATCAGGCGCTGAT
>JAQGKJ010000644.1 GCA_028290165.1 Bradyrhizobium sp.
GGCCGCGGATTTCTGGTCGAGGGATTGCCTGGCGATGGCGGCGAATCCCTCGCGCCATGATGGATGAGCCGGCTGCCAGTCGAGCTCCCGTTTGGCCTTGCTATTCGATCCGGCCCGTACCTGCGTCATCATCGAAACCATATGTTCGCCTGCCACAAGGCGGGCGATCCAGGCCGGCAGATGGAACGGCGGCTTTGCCCCGAGCATTTGCGCCAGCCCGGGAAGCCAGTCCCTGACCTGGGCCGGTTCGTCGTCCACGATGTTGTAGATGTTGCCGGCCTTGCCGCGCTCGACTGCCCTGACCGTTGCGGCCGCGGCATCATCGACATGGACGAACGACCACCAACCCGCACCGTCGCCGATCAACGGCACGCGGCGATGACGGATCTGATCCAGCATCGAGCGATCGAACACCCCGGTCCCTGGTCCGTAGAATGCGCCATAGCGCAGAACGATGCCTTCGGGACTGGACGAGCCGGTGACGGTCGCTTCGAGGTAGCGGATCGCCTCGAGGGTGCGACGAAGTTCTTCCGGCGGATTGGGATCGAGTTCGTCGGCTTCGGTTTTGACCGAACCGCCCGCCCGCGCGAACGCCCAGCCACAAAAACTCTGGGCGATGAAGCGTTTGACGCCGGCTTCGCGCGCGGCCGCAAGCAAATTGTCGGTTCCCCGCGTCCTCAACGCGTTGCTGTTTGCGAACGCGCGATCGAAATGTCTGAGATCGGTCGCATCGCGCAGATCGGTCATTTCATGAATGACGACATCTGGCTTGGCGGAAGCGACGGCCTCGCGAACAGCCTCGGCATCGAGGCCGTCGGCGACGACGGGTTCCGCGCCTGTTCTCCTAATGGGGTCGGCCTTCGCGGCCGTGCGGGTCAGCCCGGTGACCGAATGACCTGCCGAGATCAGTGCGCCAATAAGCGGACGGCCCACGGCGCCAGTAGCGCCTGCAAATTCGCATGGTGAGATCCTCATATTCGTTGCAACTGCCGCGGCAGGTAGTTCGGCCGAATATGAATTCAAGCGCGCAGGCGCATCGCCGTCATTGCGACGAGCGCCTGCGGGCAAGTCCCGCATTGTGGCCGCGCGAAGCGTCTGGAGCGCAATAAAGCAATAAAGAAGCGTCTGGAGCGCAATAAAAAAGGCGCGCTACTGCGCGCCCTTTCGGAAATGATGTTTGACCCGGCATTGGCGCCCTAGCGCACCGTCACCGGCGCGGGTAGCGGCGGCACCACGGTAGGCTGCATGCCGGCGGTACCGCGCCCTTGCGCGGGCGGCGGCGCAGCAGCGCCGGCGGGTCCGGGCACGGGCTGGGCCGAAGCAGTAGCGGTTCCCGGCGGCGGGCCACCCGGCATAACGACCACGCGGGTGCCGACCTTGACGCGATCGAACAGGTCCGAGACGTCCTCGTTCAGCATGCCGATGCAGCCCGAGGAAACGAATTTACCGATCGTCGAGGGCTGGTTGGTACCGTGGATGCGATAGACGGTGTTGCCGAGATACATCGCGCGCGCACCCAGCGGATTGCCGGGACCGCCGGCCATGAAGCGCGGCAGATAGGGCTGACGCTCGATCATCTCGGTCGGCGGATGCCAATCCGGCCACTCGGCCTTGCGCGAGATCTTTTGCACGCCGGTCCAGGTAAAACCGTCGCGGCCGACACGGACGCCATAGCGGATCGCGTGCCCACCGCCCAGCACGTAATAGAGGTAGGTGTTCGGCGTATCGACGATCAGCGTTCCCGCCGGCTCCTTGGTGGCGAACGCGACTTCCTGCCGGCGCAGGTTCGGCGCGAGCTGCACCGGGGCGACCTCCGGCTGTTCATCCGGCGGCAGCGCAGACAACACCATCGGCCTGCCGTCGGCGCCCATGGGAGGCTGCACCGATCCGGTGACGCCGGTCGGTGCCCCGACGCCCTCCGGCGGACGAAGGGCGCGATCATCCCGGTTGGGATCGACGCCGGGAGGGGGCATGCGCGGATCGCCGTTGCCGCGGTCCGAATAAATCACCGGCGGCGGCCCGTCGGGGCGGCCATAACGGGGGTCATTCGGCGAAAGGATCGGGCCGGTCGGTACGCCGCGGTCGGTATAGACCGGCGGGGCACCATAGGGACGGCCATAGCGCGGATCATCAGGCGAAAGAACCGGGCCGGGCGGCGGCAGCGCCGCCGAACTCTGCGGGTTCGGCCCCTCGTCATCTTCCAGCGCGTCGAAATCCGGCGCGCCGGGACCGCGGCGATAGTCGGCCGGATAGCCACTGGGTGGATAAGCCGGCGGGTATGGCTGGGGCGCCGTCGAATAGACCGCACCGGGGGGTGGATAGCCCTGCTGCGCAAGCGCGAGCGAAGTTCCTGCCGCGCCGGCCGCCACGGCAGCACCAATCGTCAGAATGTGTTTGATCATCATCGCTCTTGTATAGTCCCCAAGCCGACACCGGACCGTTAACGGCAGATGGCCGAAGATAGCGGCGCATTCAAGACAAATCCGCGAAATTCGGCCCAATTACAGTAATTTGTGATGTTCCCGGGCGTACCGTTGCAACGAAGCCTCACCGGTTAAGGAAACGTTTTCCGGCACACGGAAGGCCATTCGCGCCGCCGATTTTTAACGAACGCCGGGAGGCCGTTGCGCTATCCTGAAATCAGCCTGATTCGCTGCGCATCGGCGCTGTCCGCTGCGCCGCGAACGCGGCCAGTTCGGTGATCACCGCGTTCCCCACGGCTCAAGGGCCTTCGAGAAACCCGATCGAAGGCGGAACTTGCCTCTCCATGCTCCCCGGCTTCCGTTTTTTGTTCGCCGCGATCGTCTTGTCGATGTCGATACTGGTCTTCGGGCTTGGCGCGGCGGCGTTGCTGCGCGCGGCTCACGAAGCGTTTGCCAGCAACCCCTCCTGGCACATGGCCCCCGAGACGATGTTTGCGCAGCAAGGCGAGGCCACAAAGCCCGCGCTGGCGATGCTGCGCGTCGAACCGCAGCCCGCGGAGCAAAAGCCTTCCGAGCAGAAGCCAGCGGATAATCTCCCAGAGTCTGCCGCGCCGGCGGAGACGGCTACGATCGTGCCGGCACCCGAGCAGACGGCGACCGTTTCGGCGCCGGACGAGCCTGAAAGGATCGCTGCACTGAAGCCGGAGGAATCCTCGCCGCCTGAAATCGCAAAGCCCGAAAACGCAAAGTCCGAAATCCCGGCTACGGAAATTCCAGCTCAAAGCGAGGCAGCCTCGGCCCAGGCCACCACGCCTGCGCCCGCCGATGAAACGAAAATGGCGGCAACCGAGCAGGTCGTACCGCCGGCGAACGACGCCAGCCCGGCCGCATCTGAACAAATCAGCGCCCCGGCTTCGCCGGAGGCCGAGGGCGCCCCAGCGAAGATCGCAACCTTCGGCGGTCCGCCCGTCACCGTCGAGACGCCGCCGCCCGCGAAGGTGGACAACGCCAAGCCGGACCGGAGCGCCATCAAGAAGCGATTGCAGGCGCGGCGGGCGGCCCAGCGGCGCAAGATCGCCGCGCGCGCCCGCGTGGTGGCGCGGCAAGCGCCGCAGCAGCCGGCCAATCCGTTTGCGCAGCCATACCCCCAGCCGCCGGCGGCGGCACGCAGCCACTGAAGCTCTTGCACTGAATTTTTTGACGATCAGGCCGGGCCGGTCGCGACCGGCGGCCCTTCGGGCAGACCCCATTCAGCCCATGAGCCGTCATATAGCGCCGACCCGCGCACGCCGAGCCGGTACAGCGCCAGCGTCAGCACCAGCGCGGAGACGCCGGAGCCGCAGGTCGTCACGATCGGTTTTGTCAGTTCAACTCCGGCGCCGGCGAACGCCTTCCGCAATTCCTCCAGCGGCTTCATCGCGCCGGTCTTCGCATCGAACAATTCGGCATAGGGCACGTTGCGGCTGCCCGGGATGTGCCCGGAGCGGCGCCCCGGCCACGGCTCGGCGACGCTGCCTTCGAAACGCGGGCGCGGCCGCGCATCGACCAATTGCTCAGCGTGCGTTTCCAGATTGCCGAGCAATTGCTCTTTGCTGCGGACGAAGCCCGGATCGAGGCTGGCCTGGAATCTTCCGGGTTTTGGAGTGACCTTGCCGGAATGGGTCGGGCGTCCCTCGCGCAGCCATTTCTTCAAGCCCCCGTCCAGCACCTTCACGTTGCGATGGCCGAACGACAGCAACATCCACCACGCCCGGGGCGCGGCGACCCAGGCGCCGGAATCGTAGGCGACCACGGTATCGCCAGAGGAAATGCCGAGCGCCGCGACATCGCGCGCGAACTGCGCGGCGTTCGGATACATATGCGGCCGCGGATCGTTCGGATCGGCGATCGTATTGACGTTGAAGAACACCGCGCCCGGAATATGCGCGCCGAGATAGTCGTCCGACGGCAGCGGCAGCACGCCCGGCATCTTGTAGGACGCATCGATGATCCTGACCTTTGGATTGTCGAGACGGGCGGCGAGCCAGTCGGTTGTGACCAGCGGATCGTCGGGGGAAGGCGACATGGTACAATATCCTTTCAACATTCGTCGTGGCCGGGCTTGTCCCGGCCATCCACTTCCTTTTGCGTCGAAGGACGTGGATGCACGGCACAAGGCCGGGCATGACGGGGGACTGACGGATGCGCCCCGCCTTAACCCTTCTTCTTCGGCTAGAATTTCTCGACCGGACCGCCGGCGTCGCGCCAGGCGGCGAAGCCGCCGCCCAGATGGGCGACCGGCTTCAGTCCCATGTCCTGCGCGGTTTTCGCCGCCAGTGCCGAACGCATGCCGCCGGCGCAGTGAAAGATGAACTTCTTGTCGCTCTGAAAGATCGGCTTGGCATAGGGGCTCGCCGGGTCGATCCAGAATTCCAGCATGCCGCGGGTGCAGGAGAACGCGCCGGGAATTTTTCCGTCGCGCTCGATCTCGCGGGGATCGCGGATATCGACAATCACGACGTCGTCGCTTTTTGCCGCCTCGATGGCTTGCGCGGCGCTTACCGTTTGGATCTCCGCATTAGCCTCGTCGATCAGGGATTTGATACCGCGGTGAATGGTCTGGGGCATTTTTATCGTACCTCCCAATTTCCGTCATTCCGGGGCGATGCCAGCGGGTCCGGCCGCTGGCCGCCCCGGGATGACGACGATAGCTTTACCGCACCAGTTCCTTCATCGCGCCTTCCAGACCCTCGATCGTGATCGGGTACATGCGCTCCGAAAACAGCCGGCGGATGATGGTGGTGGATTACGAATAGTCCCAGTGCCGCTGCGCAACCGGATTGAGCCACACCGAGTGCGGATAGGTGCGGGTGATGCGCTCGAGCCAGACCGATCCTGCCTCTTCGTTGACATGCTCGACCGAGCCGCCCGGCACCATGATCTCGTAAGGCGACATCGAGGCGTCGCCGACGAACACCACCTTGTAGTCGTGCGGATATTTATGCAGCACGTCCCAGGTCGGCGTG
>JAQGKJ010000372.1 GCA_028290165.1 Bradyrhizobium sp.
GCTGGTTCGATACGGGAAATCAGTGCCGAACACGATCTGCGAGACCGGAATGATGGCTGAGAGCGCCGACATCGCTGCCTTGTTCGAGGTCTGCGCGGTGTCGTAGTAGAAGCGCTTCAGTTCGGCCAGCGTCCCCTCCGGCACCGTCGGCTTTGCGCTCGGCTCCAGCAGCGGGTTGCGCACAAAACGCTCGATCAGGAATGGCATGGTGCCGCCGGCATGCGAGAAGATCCAGCGGATGTCGCGAAATTTCTGCGCGTTGCCGCTGAAGATGATGTCGGCGATGGTCCGCGTCGTGTCGGTGCCGAACTCGATCATCACCGGCGGCTCCGTCTTGACCAGGTTGACGCAGCAATTGGCCATGGTCGGATGTGTGTAGACCAGCGCCTTGCGCCGATTGAGTTCTTCCATGACAGGCAGAAACGAGGGGTCGCCCAGCCATTTATCGCCGTAGCTCGTCATCAGGCCAATGCCGTCGGCCTTGAGCGTATCCAGCGCATAGGCGATCTCGTGCAGGCTTCCGTCGGTGTCCGTCAACGGAATCACCGCAAAGCTTCCGTAGCGGCCGGGATGATCCGCCACCAGCCTGGCGCCATAGTCGTTGCACTCGCGCGCGAGCTTGCGCGCAGCCTCTCCGGAGGTGAATTTAACGGCCGGCGTGGTCACCGACAGCATCGCGACCGCAACGCCCGCTTTGTCCATATCCGCCAGCGATTTCTCCGGCGTCCAGTTCTTCATCGGGGGATCGCCCAAATTGTTCGCATTCATTGCGGCGATGTAGGTCGGCGGCGACACATGGTGGTGGACATCGATGCGGTAAGGTTTTGGCACGTCAGCCGTCTGTGCGGCCGCGCGCTGCGATTTGCCCAGACCGACGGTCGCCATCGCCGCGGCGCCGGCGATGAAATTGCGCCGGTTCAGCGCCGCGCCCGACAGCGACAGCGTGCTGCCGTCGCAACATGCACATCCCCGATACGACCAGCGGTGTTCGTTTTTCATAAGATTCTCCCTGTCAGTCTTTTTCTATTTAGCTCGGCGGGTGCGGGCTTCACTCGTCGAGAATGGCCACCGCCCGGGTCCAGCCCGCCGACGCCCGTTCGATCTTGACCGGGAAGCATGACACGGTGAAGCCGGTCGACGGCAATTGCTCGAGGTTGTGCAATTTTTCGATGTGGCAATAGCCGATATGGCGTCCGGCCTTGTGGCCTTCCCAGATCAGGCTGGCGTCCCTGGTTTCCGCAAATTTCCTGGCGGTGTAGACGAACGGCGCATCCCAGCTCCAGCCGTCGATGCCGGTCAGCCGCACGCCGCGCTCGAGCAGATACATCGTCGCCTCATAGCCCATGCCGCAGCCGGAAATGACGTAATCCTGCCTGCCGTATTTGGCGCCGGCGCTGGTGTTGACCACGACGATCTCCAGCGGCGACAGCGTATGGCCGATGCGCTTGAGTTCGTTCTCGACATCTTTTGCGGTTGCGACATAGCCGTCCGGCAAATGCCGAAAATCCAGTTTCACGCCCGGCTGCAAACACCATTCCAGCGGCACCTCGTCGATGGTCCAGGCGCGCTCGCCGCGGTTCATGGTCGGATGATAATGGTAGGGCGCATCGAGATGAGTGCCGTTATGGGTCGATAGCTGGACCGTTTCCATCGCCCAGCCTTGCCCGTCAGGCAGATCTTCGGCCTTGAGGCCTTCGAAGAAACCCAGCATCCGCGGCAGGCTCTGCTGGTGATCGATGTACTGAATGACCGGATTGATGCCCGGCGGATCGGCCGGCACGTCGTTTTGCAGCGGCACCGAGATATCGATCAGTCGTCTGGCCATAGGCGTTTCCCTAGAAGGTTCTTGTTGCTCTTCAATCAGACCGGCTTGATGAGATGGGTCGCGACGATGCGCGCCATGATGTCGGCCGGGGCGAACGGCACGATGATCTTGATCGGACGCTCGGGATAGCCCGCCGCAATCGCCTGCTTCGGGCCAAGCGCGGGCGCGACCACCGCCAGGCCGGCCGCACGCAAAATGGCGCGGCGCGACGGATAGGCCGACTTTCTCCCCGGCATGACGTCTTCTCCCCGATTGATATTGCCGGCAGCCTAAAAGACCGTCAGCTTTATCTCAAGGGACGTTCCTGCCGATGCCTTTGTGCATCGCTAATACGCCAGCGATTTGGGCCGCCCGACCCCGCAATAGTGAAATCCGGCCCGCATCACCTGCTCCGGCGAGTAGATATTGCGCAGGTCAACAATGACCGAGCTTGCCATGACCGAGGCCATCTCCTTCAGATCGAGCGCGCGAAACTGCTCCCATTCCGTCACGATCACAAGCGCGTGGGCGCCCCTCGCGCAAGCATAGGCATCCTTGCAGAAGGTGACGTTCTCGAGCACCTTTTTGGCCTGCGGCATGCCGACGGGATCGAATACGCGGACGCCTGCGCCCATATCCTGCAGCGCCGTGATCAGGGGAATCGACGGCGCGTCGCGCATGTCGTCGGTATTGGGCTTGAACGTGACGCCCAATACCGCGATCGTCTTTCCCCGCAAACTGCCATTGCCGCCGAAGGCATTGGCGACCTTGCGCGCCATCGCCCGCTTGCGCTGGTCGTTGACCGCGACAACGGTCTCGACGATCCGCAACGGGGTCTCGTTGTCCTGCCCGGTCTTGATCAGCGCCATCGTGTCCTTTGGAAAGCAGGAGCCGCCGAACCCCGGCCCGGCGTGCAGGAATTTCGAGCCGATGCGGTTGTCGAGACCTATGCCGCGTGCCACCTCCTGGACGTTGGCGCCTACTTTCTCGGCGAGATCGGCGATCTCGTTGATAAAGGCGACCTTGGTCGCAAGAAAGGAATTGGCGGCGTATTTGATCAGCTCCGAAGTGCGGCGGTCCGTATAGAGAATCGGCGGCGCATTGAGGTGAAGCGGCCGATAGACCTCGGTGATGATGTTGCGCGCGCGGGGGTCGCTGGTTCCGATCACAATCCGGTCCGGATGCTTGAAGTCGCGGATCGCAGCGCCCTCGCGCAAGAATTCCGGATTCGACACCACGGCGACTTCGGCGTCCGGGTTCTCCTCCTGCATCAGCCGCTCGACTTCGTCGCTGGTCCCAACCGGAACCGTCGATTTGGTCACGACCACGGTGAATTTCGACAGTGCATTTGCGATTTCGCGCGCGGCCGCATAGACGTAGGACAGATCGGCATGTCCGTCGCCGCGACGTGACGGCGTCCCCACCGCGATGAAGACCACTTCCGCGTCGCCAACCGCCGATTTCATGTCGGTTCCGAACGCAAGGCGGCCCTGCTTCACATTGCTCGCCACGAGATCGTCGAGGCCAGGCTCGTAAATGGGGATTTTTCCGTCCCTCAACGCGGCGATCTTCGCCTCGTCGTTGTCAACGCAGATGACATGATGGCCGAAATCGGAAAAGCACGCCCCCGACACCAGCCCGACATAGCCGGCGCCTATCATCGCAATACGCATTGACGACCCTGTCTTATGATTTGCTCAAAGAGGTGGTGAAGTTGATTTTCGTGCGCCTGCAAGTCCGGCGCCAGCTAGCTAAGGATCGACTCTCCGTCCAGATGCTGCGGGAAGAAGAAGAAATTATTGACGTAAGACCGGCCGTTCTTGCGGCCGCCGTCGGGAAGCAGCGCATTGGCATCCTGCAAATCCTCAGGACTGAATTGTTCGACCGGGACCGCGCTGCCTTCCTTCAGGAAGAAGCCCCGGTAGGACCGCTTCTTGAAGAACTCGAAGATCGATCGCGTTGCCTGCACGCGATGCCGGTCTTCCGCTTCGACCAGGAATACGGGCTGGCTGTGTTCGAGCAACTCGACCGAACCGTTGAGCACGTTCAATTCGTGTCCTTCGACGTCGATCTTCACGAAGGCGACATCCTGATGGACAATGGCGTCGAGCCGCGCGGTCGGCACGTTGACCGAAACCACCTGCTTGCTCGACAAGCCGAGCCTCGGCTCCAGCGAAGCGAGGCCATAGACCGGCTCCTGGTCGCCCTGCGGAATGAATAATTCGGCATTGCCGGTTTGATCGGACAATGCGATCTCGTGAATGCTGACATTCGATGGCGAGGTCCGCCGCAGCAGATCGGCCATCTTGTGGGAGGGCTCGAACGCATAGACGCGCCGCGAAAGGCGCGCCAGCTTGCGGGTATAGAGGCCGCAATTCGCGCCGACATCGACGGTCACCGCGCCCTCCGGCACGATCTTGTCGAGATACAACAACTCCGGGTCTGCCGATTTCGGATGATGCATGAGGTGCCAGTGCACCCAGATCGATGGAAACGTTTCCTTGAGCAGCTCTTTGGTTCGTTGCCTTGCACTCATCTTGGTCGTCTCTCTTCTTGGTTTATTGGTCTTTGATTTGCGCGTTAGCGGGAGTTGAAGATGATTCGGCTTTTTTGGCGCGCCTTTGCGGCAGCATCGATAACTCCGAAGATGGTTCAAAAGTTCAGACCCGGTGATAGATATCCTGCATGCGCACGATGTCGTCCTCGCCGAGATAGGCTCCCGACTGAACCTCGATCAGATTGAGCGGCACCTT
This sequence comes from Bradyrhizobium sp., assembly GCA_028290165.1. Next base: position 4,558 of record JAQGKJ010000372.1, read on the forward strand.
GCCCGGATTTTCCAGGCGATGCATGCAGCCGAGCGGGACGAAGATCGATTCGTTCTCGCGCAGCAGGATTTCCTCGTCGTCGCGCGTGACGATCGCGGTTCCGTTGACCACCACCCAATGCTCCGCGCGATGGAAGTGCTTCTGCAATGACAGCTTGGCGCCGGGATTGACGGTGATACGCTTGACCTGAAACCGGTCGCCGGCATGGATCGACTGGTAATAGCCCCACGGCCGGTGCACGCTGAGCGTCTGCGTCGCGGAACGATGGCCGTTGCTCTTGAGGCGCTCGACAAGTTTGCCGACGTCCTGATCGCGATCTCGAGTGGTCACGAGAACAACGTCCGGCGTCGCGGTGATGATGAGATCCTCGACGCCGAGGGCGGCAACCAGCGGGCCCTCGCCGCGCACGTAACAGCGCGAGGCGTCTTCCAGCACGACGTCGCCGACTGCCACGTTGCCGGATCGGTCCTTGTCGCCCATCGTCCACAGCGCCGACCAGCTTCCGATATCGCTCCAGTCGAACGACGCCTTGACCACCACCGCCTTGTCGGTCTTTTCCATGACGGCATAGTCGATCGATATCGACGGGCATTTTTCGAACGCGCTTTGCTCCAGGCGCAGGAAATCGAGATCGCGGGTCGCACCCGCCAGGGACCCGCGGCATGCCGCCAGCACGTCGGGCGCGCGGATTCCGAGTTCTTCGATGAACGCCCGGGCGGGCAGCAGGAATATCCCGCTGTTCCAGAGATGCTCATTGCAGGCTAATAGCCGCTCCACCATCGGCAGATCGGGCTTTTCGAGAAAGCCTCTGACGTCGCGGACATTGTCGGAGGCAGTCTCGAACCCATCGCCCATCCTGATGTAGCCGAATCGCGTTGCCGGTGCGGTCGGGCGCAGGCCGAACAAAACAAAACGGCCGTGCCGCGCCGCCGCCAGGCCGCTCGATATCGCGGCCCGGAATGCCGCGTGATTGCGCACCCAATGATCGACCGGCAGCACGAGGATCACGGCCTCCGGATCTGCCTCACTGGCAAGCAGCGCCGCAATGGCAACGGCTGGGGCGGTATTTCGTCCGAATGGCTCCAGCACGATGGTCGGGTCCGATATTCCCACCGCGCGCAACTGCTCGCCGATGACAAAGCGATGCTCTGCATTGGCGATCACCATTGGATCGGCAAACAGGCCGGGGGCGGCGACACGCAACGCGGTCTGCTGCAGCAAGGTTTCGTCGTCGAGAAGGGAGAGCAGTTGCTTCGGGTAGGTTTCGCGCGAGAGCGGCCAGAGCCGCGAGCCTGTGCCGCCCGACAGCAAAACAGGAACTATCCGGCCGTGCGCCTGCATCATCTTGTCGTCCCCCGGATGAACTGATGTTTTGGCCGAGCTAGAAGCCGCTACCCGAAAGGAACTCCCTGCGGATCGTGCGCGCCAGGATCATGATGTCCATGCGCAACGACCATTTCTCGATGTAGTCGAGATCGTAGTCGATCCGCGAGATGGCACGATTTGGCTCGATGGTACTGCCCCTGCAGCCGCTGACCTGCGCAAGGCCGGTGATTCCGGGCCGCGCGGTATGGCGCTGGAAGTAATAAGGCACGAGGTCCTCATAAGGCAGGTCCGCGGCCAGCATCCCCGGAACGTGCGGCCGGGGCCCGACCAGCGACATGTCGCCCTTGATGACGTTGATGAGCTGCGGAATTTCGTCGAGGCTGGTCTTGCGAAGGATCTTGCCGACCGGCGTGATCCGCGAATCGCCGCGCACCGTCTGCTTGACGCCGCGGGCATCACCGGCGTTCGTGCGCATGGTGCGGAATTTGTAGATCTTGAAGAACCGGTTCCGGTAGCCGTACCTGTACTGATAGAACAGCACCGGCCCCGTCGAGGTGACCTTGATTGCAATGGCCACCGCGATCAGGAGCGGCGCGAAGAACAGCAAGGCTGCGCCCGCAACCACGATATCGAACAGCCGCTTTCCGATGGAGGCGGAAGGTTCGCTTCGCGCGGCGCGGCGCGAGCGCCGGCTCCGATACGCGCTGCTGCCGGGACATTCGACGGGGCGCACCGATATGAAGCGCTGCTCCCGTCGGAGCGGCGTGACATTGTCGTGATTCGAACGGACCGCGATCGTAGTAGCCATTTGCTGTCGCCTTGTGTTGGAACCTGTGTAACGCCACGAAACCGAGCACGACGTGCTTAGCGCAAGGGCAACAGCCCTAACGCCACCGGCCAAGCGTTCGCAGATGCAAAAACCCCAGCTCGGCAAAAACACGCAGCGACACGCACGCGATTTGCGTAAACTAAAACTTTCCTAATTGTTTGAGCGAAATTAGGCAGCAAAACGAAAATCGTGCGCGCGCGTTTGCAGTGCGCTCTTCAATTATTTGTGCGATGCGGAAAATCGTTTTTAACAAGAGGCGGTTAGTTGAGCTTGCTCGCTTAATGCGCTGCGCGCGACTCGATGCAGCCATGCAAAATCGCATTCATGGAACCGCTCGCAAATTGGGATTCGATTTTCGAATCGAATGGGCGCAGCATTCGATTGATGCAATTGATGCAGTTTGCACCATCGTTTTTGAGCAACTTTGTTCACTGAAAGCTAAATGACGACTCGTAGTCTGCGCGGCGAGAATCTTGACACGTCACGAGTTCGCCGATGATCGCGAAGCTTCAAAGAGCCGCAACAGCCGCAGCTAACGAGTCGCTTGTGTCGGAAACCTCTTCCAGGGAGGCGTCCATGATCGCCGAACGCGCCGACGGCCGCCTGCTGCAGCAGCCCGATTTGTCTGGCCGCAGGCTGAGGAACCGGCTCATTGCGGCCAATGCGGTTGCATGGATCGCGATCGTCGTGCTGATTCGCGTGGTCTTTTTCTAGGGGCGAATCACCCGTGCTGGCCGCGGCGCGGTTCCTGCTTTCAATTTGACCGTGGAACTGTTCCATGATCGAACCTCGCAGACGATGCGCCAGCCGTCCGCCGCGAACTCGCAAATTATCGCCGCTTCGACTCCGGCAAATACGCGCATCTACGCCGTGGGCGATATCCACGGCCGGGCCGATCTGCTGATCGAAATCATTGCGCGCATCGACGAAGACCTCCAGCGCCGGCCGGTAGCGCATGCGATCGAGGTTTATCTGGGCGACTACATCGATCGCGGCCCGGATTCAAAGACCGTTATCGATCTGCTCGCCGTCCGGCTGGTCAAAAATCGCGCGGTTTGCCTGCGTGGTAACCATGAGGCGTTGATGGAGGATTTTCTCCGAGACCCATCCAATCTTCGCCCCTGGCTGCAACTCGGCGGCCTGCAAACGCTGGCTTCCTATGGCGTTCATTCGCGCTCCAGGCGATTCGAAAATGAGATCGACCTGTACCGCCGCTTCTGGAGCGCGTTTCCGCGGGAACACGAACTTTTCCTGCAGTGCCTCCGTTATAGTTTCTGTTGCGGAGATTTCCTGTTCGTGCATGCCGGAATTCGCCCGGATATCCCGATCGGGCAGCAGGATCTCGACGATCTCCTGTGGATTCGCCACGAGTTCCTCAACTCGGCAAAGCAACACGGAAAATTTGTCGTTCACGGCCACACGCCGGTTCCCCATCCCGATATCAGGCAAAACCGAATCAACATCGACACCGAAGCGTGGCGGACGGGAACTCTCACCTGCGTCGCGATCGAGGGCACAACGATTTTGGTTTTGTGAAGCGCTCATGTCAGGCCAAGTAGATGGAACCTGTGTCCATCTCATGACAAAACTTCGCACTCCCCTGCGTTGGAAAATGCTGTCACATTTTTTTGCCTTCTTTGCCCGCGTATGATCGGCCGCAATCAGAGGACTTTGAGTATGGGGTGCCGTCATGCTGCAACGATCGATCCGCGTCCGGGGTTTATCGTTTCTTTTCATCTTCATCGTATCCGCGGTAATCGCGCTTCCTGCGAAGGCCTTTGCACAGGCGCAGCCGCTGACGGCCGCGTCGTTGGGGGAAAGCTACGTGCTTGGTCCGATGGACAGAATTCGCCTCAAGGTTTACGGCGAGCCTGATATCGCCGGCGAATATGAGATCGACAGCAACGGCCAGGTTTCGATCCCGCTCGCCGGACATATCCGAGCCGCCGGCCTGACCACGCACCAGCTGGAGCGGGCAATCACATCGGCGCTATCGAAAGGGATCGTGCGTGATCCACGCGTGAACGTCGAGATCGCCCTGTATCGCCCCTATTATATTCTCGGCGAGGTCAAGAAGGGCGGCGAATATCCCTATCGTCTTGGCCTGACCGTGATGGATGCGGTCGCCAGCGCCGGCGGTTTCACCTATCGCGCCAACGAGAACAAAGTCTATCTGCGGCGATCGGGTGCCGGCGTTGAAGAGGTCTATGCTCTCGACGCACCCATTCTGATCTTTCCCGGCGATAACATCCGCATCCCGGAGCGCTACTTCTAACGTCCCTCAAAATTATTTTCCTTCGAGAAACGTTGCGCGGTTGAGCCAACTCGCCGTGAACACGCTGATGTCGCCATAGTGTCGACTTTTTACGGTGCAAATTTTTTTGCAGCGCGGAAAACTTTTTCTCATCACTCACGTTGTAGTTGAGGAAGATACCCTTCCCGATCTCACTACGCAATGTTCAGTGATGCTGATGACGATGGGCACCACAGCGCGGCTGACGTCTTTGTGAACGGCTCACGATGTTTTTTTGGGCAGCGATAGTTGTATCGACGCGGTTGAGCGACCGGCGAGGGTTGCTTGCCACAAAGGACGAATGATGAAGTGTGCGTTTGCATTTTCACGGCCGGACGCGAGTGAAGAGAGTCGCGGGACGGCGCGTCCGGCAAGTTCGCTACGCCGATGCGGTCTTGCGATCGTGCCGGCGCCCGCTGCGGCGATTGTGCTCGGCCTGGTGTCGCCGGCGAATGCCCAGATCGTCCCGTCGCCTTATGAGGAGGTCGCGGCGCCCTGGAACGCGCAGCGGGTATTCGAATCCTCGCCGCTGCCGAACCTGGCCGATCAAGATGCCCGCGAAGGGCTGCTGCCCGAGGACGCGCCGGTCAAGAACAGGCAACAACCCGGATACGAGCCGGTCGGCATCCGCTCGGGATCATGGCTGTTCAGCCCTGCCCTGATGACCGGCGGCTTCTTTGACAGCAATGTGTTTTCTTCGAACACCAACAAGCGTTCGGATATCGCCGCCGTATTCGAGCCTTCACTGCGCGCCAACACGCTTTGGGAGCGGCACGGCATCGATCTCAGGCTGGACGCCCAGTCGACCGTCTATAACCAGAATCCCGGCCTCGATCAGACCAACGCCAGCCTCAAGGGTAACGCCTGGTTCGACATCGCCCACGATATGGCCGTTCTGACCAATTTTCAGGCCGCTCATTTGAACGAGGGCGTCGGCACACTGACTTCACCGGCAAACGCCGTGCAGCCGACGCCGTACGATCTTTTCTCGGGCGATGTCAGCCTGCGCAAGGAATTCGACCGGCTGACCACATCGATCGGATTTCGTACCGATTCCTACACTTACGGATCGACGCGGGCGCAGAACGGAACCATCATCGATCAAAGCAGCCGCGACGGCCAGATCTATTCCGTTCACAGCCGGATCGACTATGCGTTTTCGCAAACGCTCGGCTGGTTTGCCAGCGTCGAGGGCAACGAACGCAACATCCGCGGCACTCCTGCCCAGACGCTGGATTCGGAAGGCTACCGGGCGCTGTCCGGCGTCCGGGTCGACTTTACCAACCTGATTACCGGCGAGTTCGGCGCCGGATATGTGCAGCAGCGCTTCGTCGATCCGACGATCGGCACCATCGAGGGGCCCACCTATCGCGCCAGGCTGACCTGGCGTCCGACGCGTCTCGTCGATGTCCACCTCAATGCCGAACAACTCGTCACCGAAACCGCCGACACAAGCTCCGTCGGCGTGCTGGCCGATACGGTGCAGCTCGGCGTCGATTACGAACTGCGCCGCAACGTCATTCTGTCGGTCAACGGCGGATACGAGACCGACCGCTTCTTCGGCCAGGTGCGCAAGGACAAGGTCGTCACCACCGATTCCAAAATCAAATATTTGCTCAGCCGCTTCGGCTCCATTTCCCTCTATCATCAGTATACTAACCGCAACAGCGATATTCCCACCTTCAGCTTCGACAAACATCAGGTAGGGATCAATGTTACAGCGCAGTTCTGACCAGCCTTATCCGGCTCTCGACGAGGCAACCGGCAGCGCTGTCGAGAGATCGACGCTTCCAACCGTCGACCTGCGCGAGATGGCGCGAATTCTGCGCCGCCGCTGGAAGCTGCTTGCGGCGCCCGCGATCGGCCTGATGGTAATGGCGCTGATCTACATCCTGGCGGCCACCACATTATATACGGCGACTTCCACAGTGCTGGTCGATCCCAGGCGTTCAACGGCGATCGAATCGAATCAGTCGGCGATGCAGATGTCGAATTTCGGAACCGACGATGCGACCATCGAAAGCGAGACGCTGTTGATCCAGTCGGGCGCGATCTTGCAGCGCGTGGTGGACAAGCTGAAGCTGACCGAGGATCCGGAGTTCATTCCGACACCGGGCCTGCTCGATCCGATCAAGCACCTGTTCAGCAGCAGCGGTCCTGCTGCCGGTGCGAGCCCGGAAGACGGCGCCAGAGCGAGGTCGGTGGACATCCTGATGCGCCGGATGAAGGTAACCCGGCAGGGCACCACCTTTCTTGTCGATATCAACGTCAGCTCGGAATCGCCGCGAAAAGCCGCTGCGATCGCGAACGCGGTGGCGGAGGCGTATTTCGAAGAACAGGTCCGTGCCAAGAGCGATTCGACACGTATCGCCTCCAGCTGGCTCAACGGGCAGATCGATGGGCTGAAGTCGCGGGTGAGCGCGGCGGAAAAGGCGGTCGAGGATTTCCGTTCCGCCAATAACCTGACGGTGTCGCAGGGCGTTACCGTCAACGACCAGCAGATCACCGACCTCAATAACCAGCTGATCTCCGCCCGCGTGCAGACCGCGGAGGCGCGCGCCAAGTTCGACCAGGCCCAGCAATTGAGCAAATCCAGCGGCGACCAGGGCGGCTTCAACGCCGCGATCTCGTCGGACATCGTCAGCAAGCTGCGCGCCCAATATGCCGATATCGCGAAGAACGAAGCCGATCTTTCGAGCAAATACGGGCCGCGCCATCCCCTCGTCGCCAATGTTCACGCGCAGCTGAAGGACACCCAGCGCCTCATCAATGAGGAAATACAGCGCATCCTGCAAAGCACGCGGCGCGATTACGACGTTGCGCGCTCGCGCGAAGCGTCGCTGCAGCAGAGCTTCGACCAGCTGCAGGGGGTTTCGAGCACTTCCGGCCAGGCCCAGGTACGCTTGCGCGAGTTGCAGCGGGAGGCCGAGGCCAACCGCACGCTCTATGAATCCTATCTGGCCCGCTACAAGGAAGCCACGGCGCAGGAGTCCCTCGAAATGCCGGACTCCCACGTCGTCACCAAGGCCAGCATACCGATCGCGCCGTCCTGGCCGAAAAGCATGCTGGTGCTCGGTCTCGCGCTGACGCTTGGGCTGGGCATGGGATGCGTTCTCGCATTTCTCGCCGACTATCTGGACCAGCGGATCAAGACGCTTGAGCAGGCCGAGCAAATCTCCGGCGTGCCCGCGCTTGCCGCGGTTCCGCTGGTCGGCGCGCGGGAACTGGCGAGGCTCGCGAAACGCGGACGCAAGGAACTCGGCCGCTACGATCCAAGAACCATGAAACTGTTGCCGGCCACCCTGCAGCCGCCGCTGATGCGCTACGCGCTCGACGCGCCCGGCACTTTCTTCGCGGAGGCGATCCGCGCTGTTCGGCTCTCGCTCCAGCGCACCATGCGGGCCCAGCCGGTCAAAGTCGTGCTCGTTACATCCGCGCTGGAGAGTGAGGGGAAGACGACGCTCGCCGCCAATCTCGCACAGTCGTTCGCGACGCTGGGTGTGCGGACCCTCCTGATCGATGGCGATCTTCGCAGCCCGCAACTGACGCGCTTATTGTCCCCGCACGCCGACACCGGATTGCTCGAAGTCGCCGTGAATCGCGCTACCCTGGAGCAAGCCATTCTGGTCGACCGCAGCACGGGACTTTCGATCCTGCCGTCGACCGCGGTCAAGCAGGCCGATCTGATCACGGAACTGATGTTCTCGGAACGGATCGTCGACGTTCTCGATGAGCTGCGTCGCCGCTATGAGCTGATCATCATCGACTCGCCGCCGCTGGTGCCGCTGGTCGACGGCCGCGCGCTGGCCGAGCTTGCCGATCGCATCATTCTCGCCCTGGCGTGGGATCAGACGCCCGGCGAGGTCCTGACTCACACCATCGACCTGCTCTCGCCGGTCCATGACCGGATTCTCGGAACCGTCCTGACGCGGGTCGATCTCAGCCGGCTGCGCTTCTACGACTATTATCGCAGTTCGGCCTATCTCAAGCCTTACGCGACCGCCGGGCTCACGGCCGAGGCGGCGCAGTGATACAGTCTGGCCGCGTTGCCGGATCGAGAGTGACAGCGCCGCAACATTCCTATCGCGGCGCTGGTCCCGTCATGGCAGCAAGCCGCCGCCCGCCCCAAGCTGCCGGCAACAGGCCCGCCGAAGCGGGGCGACTGATCGACTTGATGATTGTCGGGCTGGTCCTGCTGGCCACCATTACCACCTTCACGATTTCCGCGGCGATGTTGACCGAGTGGAAGATCCATTATGTGACGACGGGCGGCAATTTCTACGAGAAATTTCATCCGGCGACCTTCTTCACCTTTCTCGCCTTCTTCCTGCTGCTCGTTCGTAACGGCGATCCGATCGGTGAGATCAATCGGATGTTTTCCGAAGCCAAGCTTCTTCTGGTCTATCTGGTCGCCTGGCTCGCGCTGCTGGCTCAGATGCTGGTGCTGGAGCGGCCGTTTACCGTCATCATCGATACCTTCCTGCTGCCGGTCGTGCTGTGCCTTGTGATCTGGCGGCTTTCGCCATCACAGCGAAAACCGCTGGTGTGGGGACTCCATTTTACGATTCTGCTCAACGTCGTCCTCGGCTATTACGAATATTTCTCCGGTCACCGCCTGATTCCGCTGACGCTTGGCGACGTGATCGTGATGGGAGAGTGGCGCTCGTCCGCGCTTCTGGGCCATCCGCTCACCGCCTCGGGCCTGATCGGGGCCTATATTCTGGCGCTCATCCTGCGCCCCGCGCTTTGTCCTCCGATCATCGTGCGGCTGCCGCTGATCGTGTTCTGCCTGGGGTCGCTGATGGTGTTCGGTGGCCGCACTGCACTGGTCACGGTGTTGACCATGATCGGCGGTTTCGCCGCCCTGGAGTTATTCAGGATGCTGCGCGGCGGTCGCACGTCGCTTCCGGTGGCGATCGGCGCGATCTGCCTGCTGTTCGTCGCGGCCGCCGGCATCTTCGCCGCGCTCGATCTCGGAATCTTCGACAAGATGTTGCTGCGATTCTCCTCCGACAAAGGCAGCACGCTGGCGCGCTACGCGACCTTCAACCTGCTGTCGCATTTCGACTGGACCGAACTGGTGCTGGGCCCGAACCCGATACGGGCAAACGCGCTGCAGACCCAATGGGGCCTCAATTACGGCATCGAGGACTTCTGGATCTCGTGCATCGTCCAGTTCGGCATTGTCCATACCGTCCTGCTGACGATCGGATTGGTCGGCCTGTTTACCGAAATCATGCAGCGCGCCAGCGGCGCCGCATGGACGATCGTCGTGCTGATCATCATCGTCGCGGCGAGTTCGGTCAGCTTTTCATCGAAGAATATTCAGCTCGCGCAGTTCATTCTTCTGATCACGCTGCTGCTCCCGCGCGCGCGGCATATCGCCGTATCCACAGGCCTCGGTTCGCAAGGCAGGCGCCGGCCGATTCCGGTCTACTCCTAGGATCAGAACAACGCATGGCGATCTATGTCGACCACACCCATCTCGGACGTCACGTCACCGGCCTCGAACGGATCACGCTCGAGCTGTTTTCCCCCGCGGCGCTGGCGCCGCTGGACGTCGTTCCCGTGACGGCCCAGGGCACGCGCCAGATGGTGACGACGCAAACCTTTGGGCTGCCGATGCGGCTCGCGGCCTCCTCTTCCATCCTGTTGTGTCCCGGCTTTCCGCCCAGCCCGTTGCTGCGGCCGTTTGCGTCGCGCGTATTGCCCTACATCCATGACATCTTCCTGCTGTCGCGGCCGGCCGACCTCAATCGGCGCGCCAGGCTTTATATGGCCGCACCCTTCAAGCTCGCGTTGCGGCATTACCCCCGCTTTCTCGCCAATTCCAGCGACACAAGAGCAAAACTGTCCGCCCATTGCCGTTCTGATGCGGCGATCACGCTCTATCGTCCGCCGGTGCGCAACGTGTTCGATCTCGACTCGAAGGCGCGCACCGCGCGTGAAACCCGGCCGCTGCGGCTGGTGGCGCTTGGAACGGTGGAACCGAGGAAGAATTTCGTCGCGGCGGCGCGGATCATGAGCGCGTTGCGCGCCCAGGGTTTTGCGGACGCAACCCTCGATATCGTCGGACGTCAAGGCTGGGGCGAGGACTGGCAGACCCTGAAGGGGTTTCCCGGCGTCACCTTGCACGGCTACCAGCCAGCCGGGCGCGTCAAGCAGTTGCTTGACGAAGCGGACCTTTTCATTTGCACGTCGCATGACGAAGGCCTGGGCCTGCCGCTTCTGGAAGCGCAATATGGCGGCCTTCCGATCATCGCGCCGGACGCCGCCGTTTTCCATGAGGTGCTCGGCGCCTCCGGCCTGTTCGTCGATCCGGCCGATCCGGTTTCGGCCGCTGCCAAACTAGCGGCAACGCTGTCGGACCCCCAATGGCGCTCCCGCCATGTCACGCTCGCGGCGGAAAATCTCAAACGTTGGAACGCGCTGGCGAGTGCCGACCGGGACGCCGTGATCGGCCTGATCGCCGAACTCGCCGGGCGGCCGGTATCCGCAAAGGCCAGCATATCGCAGCAGTCTTGCTGAGCGTTAACGGGGCGGCATCAAATGACTTCGATCGCGAGAGATTCAGTCCGGACTATGCCGGATCAAGATTCGCGAGTTCGCGCGGCGAGCCGCGATCTCGGGATCGATACCATGCGCGGCATCGCCATTCTCATGGTGATCGGCATCCATTCGCTTCCACAACCCCTCCATTCCTGGGAAACGTTGGCGGATGCGTGCTTGCGGCCATGCGTGCCGATCTTTCTGTTTGCCTCCGGATATCTCACCGCGCTGTCGGGGCGGGTTCCACTTGGGAAACGGCTGAAGGCCGCGGCGATCCCCTACGCTATCGCATTCGTTGCAGCCTACGTCTACATGACCCTGCACAATCCGGCGATGGACCATCGCACCGCCACGACGCTGGCAAGGTTCGTTCTCGGTTATGTATTTGTCTATTATTACGTCTTCGTCTACGTCGGCTGCACGCTTGGCCTTTGGCTGGTCTATGCGGCAGCCGGAACGGACACCGAGCAATCGGAACGGCGGCTCATCGTGTTCCTGCTGCTCGCCATCGGGCTCGGCCTGATTGTCGGAAGCTATCTCGACCCGCTGCTGGATCGCCTGGGCTATTCGGATTCCCTGATCGAGGAAGTCCGCATGCGCGATATTCCGTTCTGGTTTTGCTTTGCCGCGCTCGGCGCGCTGATCGGACTTTCCGGAACACGGTCCGGCCTTGCCGACATGCGGGCGCTGATGTCGGGGGCAGCGCTGTTGGCCTACATTATATATGCAGCGATACGGTTAGTCGGCCTTGGCGACGCCGCCGACTATGATTCGGTTGCGTTTTTCGGCTATGCCGCCCTGCTCTGCGTCCTGCTGCTGGCGCTCGACATCCAGCTGCCGTTCGTCGCGGGTTTGGGTTCGGGCAGTTATTTCATCTATCTCTGGCACATCTTTATTGTGATGGTGTTGCGCGATTATGCCGAGTTGCGCCAGTTCGGAGCAGTGGCTAATTTCGCGATCACCTACATCGTGACGGCGTCAGGCAGCATCCTTGCGCTGCTGGCTGTGCGAGAGATCGCGCCTCCACGCATGATCCGCTGGCTGGGGGCCTGACCCATGCTGCTGCGACATACCCTGCTCTATTTGCCCGCGCAGATCGTTGGACCGCTGTTCCAGCTGATCGCGATGATCGTCTGGACCCATGTCGTCGATGAGCACACGCTCGGCGTCATCACGCTGGTCACGGCGACCCATGAACTGCTGCAAATCGCGTTTCTGACCTGGTGGTCGCAATACGCCCTGCGCTTTTTCGGGCGTTACCAGGATCGCAGCGAAGCGCTGCGGTTTTATCGCACCGAAAATGCGATTCTGCTTCTCTCGGTCATGCTTCAGAGCATCATCATTATCGCGGTCCTCCTCGTCGTGATCGTGCCCGGTGCCAATACCGGGCTCCTTATCGCCACCGTCGGCTATGTGATCACGCGGACGCTCAATCTCTATATCGGCGAGCGGGCCCGCGTCCGTCATCAGATCGGGATCTATTCGATCCAGCAGATCGTCGGGCCCGCGGCCGGATTTGTCGTCGGCCTGATCCTGATCGAGCTGATCGGCCAGTCCGCCGAATGGCCGCTAGCCGGTTACGCCGCCGCCCAGCTTGTCGCCGCCGTCATCGTGCTGCCGAAGATCGGCTATGGCCGCAGTTTTTGGCCGCTCGATCGCGAAATCGTCAATCATGCGCTGCATTACGGCATTCCGATCGTCATTGGAGGCGCGCTCGGCTGGGTCGGCATCAACGCATCGCGCTTTATCATCAACGATATGATGGGAGTGGCGGCGGCGGGACTGTTCGCGGTCGGTTATGGTCTGGGCCAGCGCGCCTCGGCGGTCGCCGCCATGCTGGTGACGGCGGCCGCCTTTCCGCTCGCGGTCAGGAGCATGGAACAAAGCGGCAGCAAGGTCGCGATGCGCCAGCTCGCCGACAACAGCGCGCTATTGATCGCCATCCTCGCTCCCAGCATCACCGGCATTTTCCTGCTGCGCGCGGAGATCGTTCATTTGCTGATCGCGGTCCCGTTCCAGCAGGTAACACTGGCGGTTCTCCCGCTCTCGACCCTGGCAGGCTCGATCCGCGCGCTGCGCGCGCATTTCGTCGATCAGACCTTCCTCCTGCACAACCGCACCTGGTTGATGATCGTCGTCGCCGCGATCGATGCGACGGTGACGGTGGTGCTGAGCCTGATCTTTATCCGGTACTGGGGACTGGTCGGCGCCGCCGGCGCAACCGTTGTGGCGGCGCTTGCCGCCGCCATCGTCAGTTTTGTTATCGCATTCACCAAATTTGGGCTGACATTGCCGTTCAATCACCTGGTTCCCGTCGCATTCGCCAACACGGCGATGGCGGTGCTGCTGAGCCATCTTCCGGAAGCGCCGTCGCTTCCCGTCCTCGCGGCCCATGTCGCGGCAGGCGCGGCGGTCTACGTCGCGCTGCTGGTCCTGCTCTATGCAAGCTCGCTGCTGCGGATGTTTCGTCTGCGCCAGCAGCAGTCGGAACCCTGAACATGCGGCGGCGTTAGTCCGCTCACATTTCCGACATCGTCGATGCACTCGCACGCAACTTGCGACTCCTGTGCGAGCAAGTGCATGGCAGCTCTCCATCCAACGAATGCTTTGCCGACGTCTTGCGCATGTTGCGAGACAACATCGCCATCGTTGCGTCGCAATAATGCGATTTGGTCACGCCGTTCGTTGAGGAAGAATTCTTTCGACATCAAGTTCCCGCTTCCGACGCAGCGGGCACGCTGTTGGTATTTTGTGCATGCGTTCCTCCACCCCCATTGTCACCAGGAGATCGACATGCCGAATACGCAGCCGCGGCCGCGCCACAATCTCATCGTCGATGGCATCACCATCAACGTGCTCTCACTTCCCGAAGCCGTTTCATCGATCGTGTCGGCGGCCCTGCTCGGCGAAAATTTCAGCGTCTGCACGCTCAACCTTGATCATGTGGTGCAATTGCAACGGCGGTCTGACTTCCGCGCCGCCTATCGGCGCGCCCGCTTTGTGACGGCGGACGGTTTTCCCATCGTTGTGCTGAGTCGCCTGATGGGGACGCCGATCAGGCGCACCACCGGCGCCGACCTTGTGGAACCCGTCTGTCGGGAAGCGCGAAAGAAGGGACTTCCGATCTACATGCTGGGATCCAACGATCGCACGCTCGCGATCACGGCGAGACGCTTATCCGAACGATATCAGGGGTTGGAAGTCGCGGGCTACTATGCCCCGGGCGCCAATTTCGATCCTTATTCCCGCGAGGCCGATTTCGCGATCGACAGAATCCGCGCGTCCGGCGCGAAACTGTGCTTCGTCGCGCTCGGCGCACCGCGTCAGGAACTGTTCGCCGCGCGCTGCCTCGATGAGCTCAATGGAACCGGCTTGCTTTGCATCGGAGCGGCTCTCGACTTCATCGCAGGCACCCAAAGCCGCGCGCCTTCCCTGACGCAGAAAGTCGGGCTCGAGTGGGCGTGGCGGATGTTGCGCGAACCGCGCCGGCTCGGACCGCGTTATGCGCGCTGCCTGGCGGTGGTTCCGCGGCTGGTGGCGCGTACCATCCCGCAGATTGTCAACGCACGGATGAGGAAAGCGGCATGACTTCCACACTGACGCTGGCGTTGCGCGCGCGAAACGCGAACCGCGTGAAACCGAGGTACCAGATCTGCCTGATTCATCCGTTCGATCCCCGCGGCGAGAAGGTCGGAGGCCTTGAGACTTATATTCGGGACTTCATCACCTTCCATCCCGATGACACCGATCTTCTCTTCATCGGCGTCGATTCCGCCGGTGATCTCAGGCTTGGCGAGATTCACAAGCTGACCTTCCGGGGACGGACTTTCGACTTCCTTCCGATCCTGCACTACTCGGACCTGCAGGCGCGCGAAGCTGCCCGCAGCATCCGCACCTCCCTGACCGGCCAGTTCTTCATGGCGCTGCTGCGCCATTTCGGCCTGATCGCGAGGCTGATCCGCTCAAGACGTTGCTCGATCGACCTGCGCCGCGTCGAGTTTTCCTGGCTGCCGGCGCTGCTCAGGCTACCGTTCGTGCAGATGCTGCATGGCGAGGGCGCGCCCAAATTGCAGATGGATTCGCTGCTTCGGAAATATTCCTTCGTCCACAACGCCGGCGAACGCTTCGCGGTCGCCACCAGCTCAAAGTTCCTTTGCGTCAATCCCTTCATCACCGAGCGGCTGCAGAAGACCTATCCGCGCCGCAAGGACAAGATCGATACGCTCTGGACCTGGGTGAACACCGATATTTTTCAGCCGCAGCCGCTGCCCACCAGCACGGCGCCGTTCCGGATCGTGTTTGCAGGAAGACTCGACGAATTCAAGGACCCGCCGCTGATGTTCCGCGCGGTCGATCGCCTGCGGCGGCGGCTCAAGAGCGGCGTCGAGTTCCACTATATCGGAACCAGCGATCCCCATCGCTTCAAGGAATTCGCCGCGATCGAAGACATCACCGTCCGCCACGGCTTCAAGGACGCTGCCGGCATGGCGGCGACGCTCGCAGCCGCGCATGCCGGCATCCTGACTTCCGAATTCGAGGGCATGCCGCGCTTCGTGCTCGAGACGCTGGCAGTGGGCCGGCCCGTCGTCGCCGTGCATCTGCCGCAGCTCGAACCGGTCATCCACGACGGTGACAGCGGTTTTCTGGTCGCGCGCAGCGGATCGGCCGACGACATGGCGGACGCGCTCGTGCAACGATTCGTGGGTGTCCGCGACGCCATCAAGGCGGGCGAAATGGACCCGGCGCGAATTGCCGGCGCGATCGCGGACTTCACCCCCGGCACGCAGCTGGCACGCGTTTATCGCTATCACCAGGAAATCCAGAACGCGCGCGGCATGATCGCCGCCCCGTCGGCCTATTGAGGTGACCTCGTGAACATCCTCATGCTCACCAGCGAGTTCGCTCCCACGACCGGCGGGATCGGCACCTACGCGCGCGAGATCGCCGCTGCCGCCACCGATCTCGGCGCCGAAGTCACGGTGATCGCTCCGGATTACGCACGGGATAATACTGCCCTGGACCGCGCCCTGCCGTTCGAGGTTCGGCGCTTTCACGGCGGCCTGCACTCGATGCGGGACCTGCCCTCCAAAATCCTGCTCGCGCGCAGCAGGGTCGGGTCGGAACGCTACGACGTCATCCATGCCGCCGACTGGCCGTTCTTCATCCCGGTGGCGCTGTCGCGGCGTCAAACGCAGGCGCGCATCCTGATGACGGTCCACGGCACCGAGATCAACGAGACCCAGACACCGCTCAAGCGGCTCGCGATACGAACTGCCGGCGTGTTCGGGCCGCGAACCGAGATCGCCGCCAATAGCCGATACACCCGGGATTTGTTCCGTGAACGTTTTGCCGTCGACCCGCAGCGTATCAATGCCATCTGGCTCGGCGTCTCGGATTTCTGGTTCGGTCAACGCAACGGACGCGCCGCAACGCGGGCGGCGTGTGGAATAGCGCCGGACCGCATCGTCATGGTCACGGTTGCCCGGATCACCCGGCGCAAGGGGCATCCCGTCACCTTGGCTGCACTGTCGACGCTGCCCAAGGCACTGCGCCGACAAATCACCTGGCTAGTGATCGGCCCCGACGGCGAGCAAGACTACGTGCAGCAATTGCGGCGCCTGGTCGCCACCGTCGACTGCGACATCCGCTTTCTGGGCACGAAGACGGACGAGCAGATCCGCGACATCTATGGTGCGGCCGACTTCTTTTGCCTGACCGGCGTGCCGGATTCTTCCGGCCGGGTCGAGGGGTTTGGCCTTGTCTACCTGGAGGCGGCCGCCGGTGGCATCCCCAGTGTGGCGACCGCGATCGGCGGCGTCCCCGACGCGGTCATCGACGATGAGACCGGGCTTCTCGTACCGCCCGCAATCGAAGATATCGCGCGCGCCATCGCCACGCTCGCCGAGGACACCGACACGCGATCCGTTCTCGCCGCAGGCGCCTCGGCGCATGCCCGCGCGCTGTCGTGGGAGCGTTGCGCGGCCGAAACCTATCGCTTGTCGCGATCCGCAAGGCGGAACCTAGACAATGTTCCGGACGGCCTCGTGGCCGAGACCCAACCACGCCAGCAAGAACCCTCACAGCACGTCAGCCCGGCTTGATCATGACATGACGCGACTGATGCTCATCGCAGTTTTTCTCGCACTTGCCGTTACCAACGCGCGAGCCGAAAATTGCACCAGGAGCCGCGAGTACCTGCTTGGCAATCTCAGCGGCGACCTGAAAATGCCGCCGCACGCTTACGAAGATTTGTTCAAGATATGCATGGCGACCGCCGCCATGACGAATGTCAAGGATGCCTATATTTTGAACGATGGCGGCATCGCCGTGATTCCGAAACAGGACAGCGTGGCCGCGACCGCGGCGACGCTCTCGCAATTCTGCGACGCCTATCCACGCTCCACCCTGCACTTCCTGACGCACAAGGAATTGCTTGAGATCAAGTCCATCGTGAACGTCATAAAAATATCATCAACCTCATCGACCTCTTGTCAGAAGATCAAGGGGATCACCTGATTCATCGCCACAAAATCGCGATATTGCATCGCAATATTCGCGACACGATTATGAAAACACGAGTCACCGCATGATTGCAGTTTCGCGCCGCAGGCTTATGCAAATGGCCGCCGCCGGCGTCGCAACAGCCAACGGACGAGTTGCCGCGGCGGCGCCGAAACCAAGCCTTGACGCGAAAAGCCTTGACGCGACAAGCCTTGGCGCGATTGCCGCCCAGAACGGCTATCTGTTCGGCGCTGCGGCGGCGGAGGTGATCGACAGCGATGCGGCGTATCGCGATCTCTATATCACCCAGACCAAAATCATCACTACCGACGTCGCGTTGAAGATCGGGCGGATCGCGCCGCAGCCGGGCCCGAAGCATTTCGAAAGCGCTGACCGGCTGCTTGCATTCTGTAACCAGCATAACATCGCCATCCGCGGGCACTGCCTGGTCTGGAACGAATGGAATCCGGACTGGG
>JAQGKJ010000697.1 GCA_028290165.1 Bradyrhizobium sp.
GGTCAGGGACCAGTTGGTAGCCGTTGTATTGTCGAAGATGTTGTTGTCCTGGCCGGTGCCGCCCTGAAAGGAAATCGTCGGCGCGGCCAGGCCCGCGAAAGACTTCGCATCGACGGTCAGGGACGTATTGCCGGCGCCCGCCGCAATCGAAACCGCCGATATTTCATTCAGATCGCCGAATGCCAGTACGGCATTGTGGTTGCTCTGATCGACGACCTGGACCCGCTGCACCGATACGGCCTGGTTGTTGACCTGCTCGGTCTGCTGCACCAGTTGAACGATGAGGCTGTGGTCGACCGGCTGCGGGCCGGCATCGTGCGTCAGGTTGACCGAGAGCACGTCGGCATTGAGCAGCAGGCGGGGCTCGAGCGGATCGAACACCAGTCGCTCGTGGCCCGTATTCGGGCGCGCTATTCGCCTCGGCGTGCGCCAAAACCATCGCATCGGGCCGAGACGCCGCCGCTGCCTGTTGGATGATTTGCCAGATGGTCGCCCTAATAGCCCGATCGATTGAAACGGGTACGCCACTTGCCTGCCCCCCCAAGTCCAACGTCATAATCTTAAGTAGAAAAGTATCTCATGCCGAGCACAATCTTAAGCAGAGTAGTATCTCGCGGTGCGCGCCGCACCGGTAGAAGGGCCGTTGACCGGCCCGGTTTAATTTTAATCAGGAATCCGCGGTTGCAGCGGCCATGTTCGGCCGCTCAAGCAAAGTTGCCCCATCAGAACCGATAACCGGAACGATGCGTTCGGCGGTCGGCGTGAAATTACGTTGCGAATGAAGATGGGCGTAGATCAGATCGAGATCGCCCCTTGCCGCGAGCCTTGCCAACGTGTCGCCTGGAAGCGCCTTGAGCCGGTCCGGGTTCACCGACATGAACCCGCCCAGCGTCATGCGCTGACCTGATCTCAACGAGAATTGCGCCTGCATGGCTTCAAGCAGATTTAGCTCGACCAGGCGCTGACAGAACGCCCGCGTCGCTTCGAACTGAGCCTGGTAGGCCTGCAGAAAACCGAGAACGCCCTGGAGATATTGCGTGCGTTCACCGTCGGCATCAAACAGACGCTCCCCAACTCCGCGCCGGTTCACGCCCGGATAGCTTTCGTCGATGCAAAGGGTGAATGTCGTCTTGTCCTGACTCGAGAACACGAACGGATATCGCCGCACAAACGCCGGGATATACTTGGCGTTCCATGCGCCGCGTTCATCGATATAAAGATTTTCGCTATCGCGGATGCCGAGAAGCACCGCGGGCATCACCTCCGTACCTTCACCGGAGAACACAATCGCGTATTCCACGCAACTGAGGTCGAACTCCGTTGCCATCAATGGCACTGAATTTACACTTCTCGCAAATCCGTAATCGTTGCCCGACTTGATCGAAACATCGCCATGGTCTCGACGCGTAACCGGGACGGCTTTTTCATAAATCAAGAGCTGCTTAGTCATGTGAAAACCCTTAACCACGCGAAGAAAAAAATTGACGAATCGGAAGCAATTATGAGGAACAATTAAGGCGGCCCCCGATCACAAGCGAGTACCACGGCGCAACGTCTCTCGCCAGCTAATAAATTCGGAAATACGCACGTTGTGCAAAGGAAGAAAAAAGTTCCATTCCGGAACCGTCTCACGGCCGAAATATCATTTTTCGCAGCGAGAGGGCCGTTAACCGAAAGCCACGCCCGTGGTCGGGCCCGAGGGCGGGAATTTAGGGGCTGATCGGACGCAGAATCTGCTCGT
This sequence comes from Bradyrhizobium sp., assembly GCA_028290165.1. The sequence goes on from JAQGKJ010000697.1 coordinate 1,742, forward strand.
CGTAGCCATATTTCGAAATATAAGCCGTGCTCAGCCCCAAACATTCGGTCGAAGCGCAGCGGTCGCGATACACGCACTGATAGAACCCGTTGCGCATGAATTCCGGCCAAAACGCGGGGTCGACGACAAGTTGCGGCTGCGTGTTCATGAGAGCCGCACCGTCCGCGCCAAGCAGGCATTGCGGAAAATTCTTGACCTCCACGCCTCGTCCCAGCGCACGGGCATGGGCGAGCGCATCGCGCAAATAGGGTGCGATCTCGGCGTGGGAAGCAAGCAGGTCCTTGTCATCCAGCTCGCTCATGGGCCAATAGACCCAGAATTCCATCTGAACGAGCCGGCGCAAGTGTGCAAGACGCTCCACGACGGCCGGAAGCGACCGGAAGCTCCGATTGGTTACCACGGTGTTGGTCAACGTCACGACATCCGCATGGCCGTCGAGAACCTCGAGCCCGCGCAACGTCTTGTCGAAGGATCCCGGAACCGTGGTGATGGCGTCGTGAGTCTCGGCGTCCGGTCCTGCTACACTGACAAAGTATTCGTCGATACCCGCCTCGACCAGGTTATCAGCGTACTCCTGCTGTGCCAAATGCATGCCGTGGGTCTGAATACGGACATGCTCGAACCCCGAGGCCCGCGCGCGGCGCGCCAGTTCGGGAAGATCGCGACGCAACGTGATCTCCGAGCCGGTCAGGATCAGGCCCTTCCAGCGCCGCTGCCGCGCATTCTCGGCAAGCAGCTCCTCGAAGCGCTCGGCTGATTCCGGCACGAGACGGTGCATGGTGTCTTCGATCATGCAGTGCACGCACCGCAGGTTGCAGCGGAACTCCATTGTCATCGAGATATAATTGCGATGGTCGAAACGCTGCAATTTGACCCCCTCAAGCCCCGTCGCTAACCGACGGTGCTGGCCATGATCTTGGTCACGACATTTGACATCGCAGAACAATCATCCCGCGAAATCATTCTTTTCGCATGGTTAAAGCAGGCCGTAGAAGGCGCTTTTCAAAACCCTGACGGCACCATGTTCAACGACATAATCGATCCCGACATCGTATAGCATGTGGTCGAGACCGTTGCGATACTCTTTGGCGAAATCGACGAGGGCGGCCGGAAAGCCCTCGCGTTCGAGAAATCCGACCAAAGGATCGATCTTGATACGCGAGAAATAGATCCCGTCATGAAGCTTCTTGTTGGCCACGACGATCACGCCGCAGTCGAGCAATTCCGGCCGCAGGATGCCGGAGACCGGCAAGCCGCGCAGGTCGTGGTGCGCCGAGCAACTGACCTTGGCGACAATATCCTCCATCTCCTTGCGGGCGTCGAAGAAGAAATAGAAATTTGCCAGCCGCAAGCCCACATTCGAGAGTTCATAACAGATCCCTGACGACACGCTGCTGCCGGGATTCCCAACATAGACGTTGATCACGTCCAGTGGCCGGCGGCGGCTCGCCACGTCATTGTCGAGATCGATCGAGAACATGAAATACGGCCGGCCTTCCGAATAGTGCAGCGGGCAATCGACGAACGGCGACAGAATTTCGAGCACCCTGGTGATCGACACGTCGCGCTCGAGCCGCCCATAATCGTAGAAATAGAATTCAAAGCTCAATCGGTCCGCGATTTTCTTGACGCCGAAGACGGTCCGGAAGGGTCCGAGCTCCTCGCGCAAGGCCTCGCATGCCGCCTTGAGGTGGGCTCCGCTCCCGGTGGCGTCGATGGCGCGCCACAGCAGGTTCGCGCATCGCAGCTTGCCCGCTGGGGGCGCGACCGGTTGATAGTCCCACAGGCAATAGTCCGCGTAACGGTCATGCGGGGTCGTGCGCTCCAGCGCCCCGGCCGCGACGTTGGTGACGATGTCAGTCAATGGGCCTCAACTCCAAAATAGATTGTCACGAATTCCTGGCCATCCCTTCCGACGCCGGCGGACAGATGACCGAGCGACTTGTTTGCCGACCGGTCGAACAGCGATTGAGACCGCGGTTCCGGAACAGCAAAATCCCGCATCGCCGCACCGAGCAGATCCGCAATCTCGTGCACGCGCAACGCGGCATCATACACGTTTAGATCGCAGGAGCGGCGTGGATTGCCATCCTCTTCAACGTCCATCAACAACAGCTCGCCCGAATCGGCGAAAGATGCGACCCGCGAAACAAGGCCGAGCGCGCAGTTGAGCGCACGGAGAGCCTCCCTTGCCGGCAACAGGGATCGCAGTTTCGCTTCAAGTTCGTTGCGGGTCCGGCATGGCACCCAAGTGTAACGCGTAACGGCGGCGCCTTCCGGGCGCAGCGGCGCCCACTTATAGGCCAGATGCACAAGTTGAGGGGTCTGGCTCGTCGCCGCCATCGCCTCGCGCACCTGCGACGCGTATTCGAGGTAGATTTTGTACACCTGTTGCCCCGAAGCTGCCTCATAGCCGAAATGGACGACGTCGGCGTGTCGGAGCGAGGCGGGCAGTGCATCGGCAAAGCTCTGCGGGA
>JAQGKJ010000706.1 GCA_028290165.1 Bradyrhizobium sp.
ACGAGTGGAGTACGGATTTCAAAGGCTGGTTCCGCAGCCGCGACCAGCGGCGGATTGATCCGCTGACGGTGGCGGACAGCCACAGCCGCTTTCTGATCGAACTGCGGATTGTCGCCCCCACCATCGAGGGCGTTCGGCCCTGTTTTGAAAGGGCTTTCCGCGAGCATGGTCTGCCACTTGCGATCCGCTGCGACAATGGCTCGCCGTTCGGCTCGCGCGGCGCCGGCGGCCTCACCAAGCTCTCGGCTTGGTGGCTGAAGCTCGGCATCGCGCCGCACTTCATCCGTCCGGCCTCGCCACAGGAGAACGGCCGACATGAGCGCATGCACCGCACGCTCAAGGCGCAGACTTCGACCCCGCCGGCCAAGAACGCGCGCGAGCAGCAGGCCCGCTTTGACATCTTTCGCCGCCATTATAACGAGGAACGCCCGCACGAAGCGCTTGACCAGCGGCCGCCGGCGGAACTCTACATACGCTCCCCGCGCGCCATGCCGCCTCACGAGCAAGACCCCTGGTATGACGCCGATCACCAGGTCCGGCGCGTCCGCAGCAACGGCGAAATCAAATGGAAAGGCGAGTTCATTTCCATCGGCGAGGCGCTGGTGGACGAACTTGTCGGCATTGCAGAACTCGAGACCGGCGACCACGTCGTGCGCTTTTGCGAGATGGACATCGGTCTGATCGATCGCCGCGGTCTGTTCACCCGGTTCGCTCCGCGTCGCGAGGGGCTCCGCAAACCGGGTGAACAGACCGCTCAACCCAAACTGTCGGGAATCCTGCCGGTCCAAAATGTCGGGAATCATTCCGGTTGAACCTCTATCGATAGAGTGTAATCCCTCACCTGGATCGCAAGGGCGATCCGACCTCTCCCTTTGGGAGAGGTGACCGAGTTCGCCGATTCCCATTCTAACCGCATCCGGACTGAACCCATCATGACCGAAACAGCCTCGTGTACTGCGTTTCGTGTCGCATGCTGGCGAGATCGGCGCGAAAGGTGGCGCTGCCGAGACCGTCGAGGGACGCCGCCAGCGCGCGTTTCGCGGTCGCGACGACGACCGGCTCCAGCAACGCGAGCACGCGCTGGCTGTCGGTTTGCCCCAAGGGGATCAGGCGCGCGCCAGCAGATATCCAATTCGACGTCAGTGCATGAAGGAAGGCATGCATGGTGGGTGCCAGCGGGATCGCGTGCCTGGCACTGACCAAACCAACCGCGACGGGATAAACGATCGGGCCATCGCATGACGCAATCATTTCATCCAGGCCATCACAATTCCAGGCGGCGCGCGCGATGTCGATGAATGCGCGTCCCTGCGCCGAAGTTTCCAGCTGGCGTTCGCGTGAGGGCACGAAGGCGGACGCTAGCTCGGCGATATCCCGAAGGCCCGCGTCATCGCGTGACGCTGCCGCCCGGTGGGCGTGCGCCAGAAACACGCCGTCGCAAAATCCCGGCCCGTCCGCGAGCATCGCACCAAGCCAATCCCTCAAAGAGGCCGCGTCGCCGATATCGCCGGCTTCCACCGCCCATTCGATGCCGCTGGAATAGGAGAACGCCCCGACCGGAAAGGCCGGCGACAGCCACGTCATCAGCCGATAAAGCGCCGCCGCCTCGCTACTCTTCAGGTCGCTGCAGTCGATGATCGGCTGCGCCGTCACGTCGCTGGTGGCGTCCGCTCGACCTGGCGCGCACCGCCGCGGCGTGGCCGGCGGCTTATTTGTGGTCATGAGCATGGGAATGGCCGTCATGATGGTCATGGTCGCAATGCTCGTCATGGCGATGACCATCGTCATGGTGATGACGGGGGTCCCCATGGTCGTGCGACGAATGACCATGCGCCGCGTGGGCGAGCGGATCGCCCTCGGGCGCGTGCGCATGGCCGCCGGCATAGGCGCCGCCTTCGGGATCGAACGGCGCCTCGATCTCGATGACGCGCGCGCCTAATCCCTCGACCATCGCCTCGATGACGTAATCGCGCCGGATGCGCAGGCCCTTCGGCATTATCTGGGTCGGCAGATGACGGTTGCCGAGATGCCAGGCGACCCTGATCAAATGATGGGGATCATTGCAGCGGATTTCGGCAAGCGGCTCGGGTGCCGCGACCACCTCGATCAGCCTGTTATCCTCGAGCACCAGCGCGTCGCCCCCGCGCAGCGCGACCGCGTTTTCCAGATCGAGCAGGAACTCCAGCCCGCGCGTGCCGGTCATCGCCATCCGCCGCCGGTGACGATCGTCGAAATCGAGCACCACGGTGTCGGCCGCTGGCTCTGTCCAGCGCTGCTGGCCATGGACCTTCGTGGCGCGGATCATGCGAAAATCCTCACAGCTTCTCCACCTTGCCGTCGCTGATGATCTCGATCACCGTCGGCGATACCTTCAGCGGTGCGGAATATTCGCGCCAGACTTTCATATGCGGCGCCCGGCCATGTGCATTGAGGTCCTCGCGGGTTTCCCAGCGCTCGACCACGACGAAAAGGTTGGGATCGTTGATGCTGGTGTGGCTCTCATAGGAAAGGCAGCCCTTTTCCTTGCGGGTGGCCTCGATGCATTCCCTGGCGCCCTTGATGAAGGCATCCCGCGATTCCGGCTTCACCTGAGAAGTGGCGACGACATAGATCATGGATTGGTCTCCCGGTTCTTCCTGATCAGCGGACGTCGACTTTCCCAGGGGTGATGATCTCGATCTTCGGCGGCGCCGAGAAGCATTTGACCGCGATCCGGCCGAACGCCTTCATGTGCTCGGCAGCGCGATGCGGCACCAGCGCCTCGGCGTTTTCCCATTGCTCGACGAAGACCATTTTGGAGGGATCGGTTACACTCTCATGCAAATCATAGGCGATATTGCCAGGCTCTTTACGGGTTTCCTTGATGCAGGCGGTCGCAGCCGCAATGAATTCGGCGCGCGTTTCAGGCTTCACGGTCAGTGTGGCAACGACATAGATCACGAAATCCTCCCGGTCTTGTTCTGGCTTGGATTTGCCGGGAGGAACCTTAGAACATGAAATAGCGCTGCGCCATGGGCAGCACCTCCGCCGGCGCGCAGGTCAGGAGTTCGCCGTCGGCGCGCACCTCGTAAGTTTCCGGATCGACCTCGATCCTGGGCGTCGCGTCGTTGTGGATCATGCTCTTCTTGGAGATGCGGCTGCGGGTATTTTCAACCGCGTAGAGCTTCTTGTGGATGCCGAGCTTTTTGGC
>JAQGKJ010000727.1 GCA_028290165.1 Bradyrhizobium sp.
GTCCGGATGCCGCCTCGCTGGTCGGCCGGGCCGTGATGCTCGATCCCAATTACGCCGAGGCGCACAACGACCGCGGCGTCATCCTCGCCGCCAACGGATTGTTTTCGCAAGCCTTGTCCTGCTTCGAGCGGGCGATCGCGCTCAACCCCGGATATGACGAGGCGCGCAATAACCTCGGACGTGGATTGCGCTCGCTCGGACGTCTCGAAGAAGCGGTGACGCAGTTCGCACTGGTGGCGAAAAACGCGCCGCAGTCTGCCGTCGCGCATTTCAACCTGGCCTCGGTGCAGGAACTGGCCGGCCGAAAGCCGGATGCCGAGAAGCATTATCGGAGCGCGATCGCGCTGCGGCCCGATTTTGTCGATGCGCATCTTCATCTTGCGTCCCTGCTTCAGGAAACGGATCGCCTGCCTGAATCGCTCGCTCACGCCGAACGCGCGGTAACGCTACGGCCGGACAGCGCCGGCGCGCGCAACAATCTCGGCAATATCCTGCGCGCCCTTGGCCGGCGCGACGATGCCATCGCGCAGTACCAGACGGCGCTCCGGATCGATCCGAACTCATTCATGGCGCATTACAATTGCGGCGTGGCGCTGCGCGGCGAGGCTGGAATCACCGAGGCGAGAGCGCATTTCGCGCGGGCGTTGGCGCTGAGACCGGATTTTCTGGAAGCCGAGCTCGCGCTGTGCATGGCGGAGCTCCCGGCGCTCTACCAAGATGCAACCGAGATCGCCCAGCGGCGCGACGCCTATGCGCGTCGGCTGGCCCAGCTGTCGGCGGATGTTGAAAGCGCTTGCGCTCCTGCGCCCGCGGTTCTCGCCGACGCGATCGGCTCGCATCAGCCGTTTTATCTCCCCTATCAGGGTTTTGACGATCGCGAGCTTCAAACCCGTTACGGCGTGGTGGTCTGCAAGATCATGGCTGCGAGATACCAGACGCCGGTGTTGCCAAAACCTCCGGATCCGCACCAGCCCATCAGGCTGGGCATCGTCAGCGGGTTTTTCAGACAGCACTCGAATTGGAAGATTCCGGTCAAGGGGTGGCTCAAGGAGCTCGCCCGCGACCGGTTTGAAGTGTCCGGCTATTACACGAGCGGCGAACGGGACGGCGAGACCGATGCCGCGGCAGCGCTGTGCCAACGCTTCGTCCAGGGACCGCGCTCGCTCGATGCCTGGCGGCGCGCGATACTGGAGGACGCGCCGCATGTTCTGATCTTTCCCGAAATCGGCATGGACAAGGTGTCGGCGCAACTGGCCGCGCAGCGGCTCGCCGCGGTTCAATGCGCGTCCTGGGGACATCCCGTGACCAGCGGATTTCCGACCATCGATTACTTCATCAGCAGCGATCTCATGGAGCCTGCGGGTGCTGCGGATCATTATTCCGAACAGCTCATCCGGCTCCCCAATCTTTCGATCTATGACGAACCTGCCGAAGCGCCGCCTGTCGCGATTGACCGGGCGCAGCTCGGCCTGCGGGAGAGCGCCGTCGTCTACTGGTGCTGCCAGTCATTGCCGAAATATCTGCCGCAATTTGACGGCGTGTTCGCCCGCATCGCAGCTGAGGTTCCTGACTGTCAGTTTACGTTCATTGAATTCGCCGGCGGCAAGGGCGTCACCGAGATGTTTCGGGCCCGGCTCGATCGCGCGTTCACGGCCGTCGGTCTCAATGCCGGAGATCACTGCGTTTTCCTGCCGCGACTGTCGCCCGATCTTTTCGTCGCCGCTATCGGTCAGTGTGACGTGGTGCTGGACAGCATCGGCTGGTCCGGCTGCAACTCGATCCTGGAGAGCCTTGTTCACAACATTCCCATCGTGACCTTTGCAGGCGAGATGATGCGCGGCCGGCATACCGCCGCTATCCTGGAAATGATGGAGGTCCGCGGGATGACGGCGCGGACGATCGACGAATACGTTTCACTTGCGGTTTCTCTCGGCCGCGACAACACTAGGCGAGCCGGATTGTCTGCGGAGATTGCGAGCAGGAAGCATCGCGTTTATCGCGATCGCCAATGCATCGTGGCGCTCGAGGTGTTTCTGGAAAAAGCCGTTCGAAATGGCGGCGTGTAGTCCGCAGCTATTTGACCGGCTCTCCCGGGCCTCGATCGAGCGGGGGATGTGGATGGGCGAGCCCAATCGTTCCCGGCGGCAAGTCGGTGCTGGCTCTTCCGGTATCCACGCGATGGATCGTCGTCACGAACGCCGCGATGATCCCGACCGCAACGACGGTTGCGAAGATCGCCAAAGTCACATGCGTGCGCCGCTGGCTGCCCCAGTTGAGATCGTTGTTCATAGACAACACCTCCCGAACAGCGGACTCAACGCGCCGGCATCGAGCCGGTTCCGCCCCACGTTGCCGCGGCCGGCACAACGGCTTCCGAAAACTGGTGATTTGCCCGTCAGCTCTTGGATTTGGCGGGCTTGCGATGCGCGCCCTGTGATGCGTGGGATCTGATTCGGAGCGACTTGTGGCGAGCCGCGGGCGGACCGGATGCTTCCGGAGCCTGGGCGCTTGCGAACGACTGCCGCAGACCTTCGATCGCCTCGGTGAGACCTGCAACCTGCTCGGACAGCCGCTTGGCATCGGCCTGCTGGGCGGCGAGAAGGCGCTTCACGCTTTGCAACTGATCCTGAACGACCTGCAACTGATCGATCGCTTCCTGCTGGGTGACCTCGAGGTCTTTGGTCTTCTCGACAAGCCGCTCGGAGGCTTGTGCGGTCCTCGCCTGCAACTGGCGGGACGCAACGATGCGGTCTTGTTCGGGGGACGTGCCGGTGTAAGCGCGCCAGAGCGCGATCGCGCCGACGCCGAGCACGATCACGACGAGCGCCCCGGCCGCAAGTGCAATCGGCTGCGAGCCGATACGCGCGATACCGTTGATCTTTGCATCCCGAGAGGAGACTTCGATCATCGGACTCCAAGCCCCCCGGAAAGCGAAGGTTCCCCGATTTACCATAATCCCAGGTGCGGGACCCAGCCCAAACAGGCTCGAGGGTAAAAAAAATTGCGGCCAGCCCTTGGGGAGGGAAGTCCGAAAGGAATTAAATCAATTACTTACGGCTTCCGTCTTCCTGTTTCCACGGATATTCCACGGCTGACTGATGGCAATCTATCGACGCGCTGCCACTCGTCACGGGACACGGCGCGCTTGGGTTTGTCATGTGGATTACACATTCGAGAACCTACTCGCGTAGGCGTTAAGTCGCGTTACAACATCGTCAGTTGGCATTGATAAGGAGAGGGCATAGATGAGCAACGACAGGAAAGCCCATGTATTCAAAAAAGCAATTCACAGCGTTGGAGGCTATGTGCCGTGAGCAGGCTACGCTTGCCAGAAGCGAAATGGAATACTCGCTAATGAAATATTGGCTGGCCGAAGCGGAGGAATGGAAGCAATTCAGACAGTCTGACCCATTCAAAGAAAGTGTTGCGAGCCGCTCACGTGACCTGGCAGAATCCAACTACGAAAAAGTCGAATGACACGCAATAGAAGACGATTTGCTGGACGATCTCGCTCTGCGAGATGTGAACAGCTTGGCGGATTCTATCGCACTAAAGAAGAGTTTAGATTCTCTCCTATCTAGACCGCAAGGAGAAGAATCATGAAAGTTACAACAATCGCAATGGCAACTGCACTCGCGCTGACAAGCTCGGCCGCGATGGCGCAAATGCGCGGAACGGGTGGGTACGGATCAGTCGTGCAGCCTTCGTTGCGTTCGTACCCAGCACCGGTGGGATCGACAAATGTAGTCCCCAGGTGGAGGAATACTGGCCCAGCAGCGCCGCTACCTAGCAGTTCCGCTTTGGCTCCAATGCAGGCTCCCCTATTCATTGGGGTGGGCTGGTAAAACACCTTGGTCCCTCGGGATTGATGTTGTTTGCGGTCGCTGACCACGAGGACCGAACGGGCCGCGAACATAGTCCACGGATTTTCCACGTCTTGGCGTGCGTGGTTCGTGAGTCGTTCTGCGCGATAGCAGCATCGAACGCCGCTAAAAACCAAATAAATCAATGCAGATGTAGTTGCGGCCAGCCCTTGGGGGAGGGCTGGCCGCGCGCGATCCGGTCTGGGACGGGGAGGGGTGGGGATGTGACCGGGTCGCGTGTCCTGTTGTCTCGTTGCCTTGCTAGTGGTCGCGGGCGCTGGCAGTGGCGACCGCGGGGCGGCTGTCGCCAAGCGAGACCCATACGTTCGGATCGCTCTGCGACTGTCGCTTGACGTAGCGATATCCAGTCTCGGCCCAGGCCACGACGTTCTGGTTCTGGTTATCGAGGATGAACTCGCCCTTATCGGTCTTCACGGTCAGCACCGCGTGGCCTTCGCCCTTCTTGTCGCGCACCACCGTGATCAGCAGCGCCTCGCGCGGCCAGCCGGCGTCCATCAGCATCTTGCGCTTCAACAGCACGTAGTCCTCGCAGTCGCCGTAGCCGTCCGTCGGCAACGACCATTTATCGATGACGCCCCAATGATCCATGTCGGTCATCGGCTTGACGGTCTCGTTGACCCAGCGGTTGACCCGCAACAAATCCCGCCATGCCGTCTGAGACATCACGACATCGCGTGGTTGTGACGCGCCGCCGCTGCTTTCGCCGGGATTTTCGGCGCAGAATTCGACCCAGCCGATCGGCGAGCGCGTGACGTCGCCAAGGCTCGCATAAAGAACTCGTTCGTCACCGGCATTCGCCGTCACATTGATTCCCAGCAGGATGGCAACGACCGC
>JAQGKJ010000381.1 GCA_028290165.1 Bradyrhizobium sp.
ATGCATTCCAGTCGGCGACAGCCGGCTGGGGTGCAGGCCCGGAATCCATACTCCCTGCGGTGGTTATGGATTCCGGGCTCGCGCAAGAGCGCGCCCCGGAATGACGAAGAAAGTGGTTAAAGCCCCAGCACGGCCTTGGTGATGATGTTGCGCTGGATCTCGTTGGAGCCGCCGTAGATCGAGACCTTGCGGTTGTTGAAATAGCTCGGCGCGATCTGCGCGGTCCAGTCCATCGCCTCGTTGGAGCCGTCGTCGCCGTGCTCGTCGTAGGGCGCGGCGAACGGGCCGATCACTTCCATCAACAGCTCGGTGGTGGCCTGCTGGATTTCCGAGCCCTTTATCTTCAACACCGAGGACGCCGGATTGGGTTTTCCTTTGCCGTGCTTGCCTTCGTCGGCGACGACGCGAAGCTGCGTCAGCTCCAGCGCCTTCAGCTCGATCTCGACCTCGGCGAGTTTTTCGCGGAACTTTTGGTCCTCCAGCACCGGCTTGCCTCCGGATTCGACCTTGCTCGCCAGTTCCTTGATGCGGCGGATGCGCTCCTTGGAAACGCCGACGCGGGCAATCCCGGTGCGCTCGTTGCCGAGCAGGAATTTGGCGTAATCCCAGCCCTTGTTCTCCTCGCCGACCAGATTTTCCACCGGCACCTTGACGTCATCGAAGAACACTTCGTTGACCTCGAAGCCGCCGTCGATGGTCTCGATCGGACGCACGGTGATGCCCTTGGTCTTCATGTCGATCAGGATGAACGAGATGCCCGATTGCTTCTTCGCGGCCGGGTCGGTGCGGCACAGACAAAAAATCCAGTCGGCGTGCTGCGCCAGCGTGGTCCAGGTCTTCTGGCCGTTGACGATGTAGTGGTCGCCCTTGCGCTCGGCTTTTGTCTTGAGCGAGGCGAGATCGGAGCCGGAGCCGGGCTCCGAAAAGCCCTGGCACCACCAGTCGTCGACATTGGCGATGCGCGGCAGATAATGCTTCTTCTGTTGTTCGTTGCCGAAGGTGTAGATGACCGGGCCGACCATGCTGACGCCGAACGCGAGCGGCGACGGCGCCGGCGCCATCTGCAGTTCCTCGTTGAAGATGTAATGCTGCACGGAGGTCCACCCCGTTCCGCCATATTCCTTCGGCCAGTGCGAGACGCCCCAACCCTTCTTGTTCAGGATGCGCCACCAATCGACCATCTCCTGCTTTGAGAGATGACGGCCCTCCTGCAGTTTCTGCCGCGTCGCCGGCGGCACGTTGTCCCTGAAGAACGCCCGCACCTCGTCACGAAACGCCACTTCTTCCTTGCTGAAGCCGAGATCCATCGGATCCTCCTGTGTTGGATAAGATTGGAACGCGTATCGGCAGTGGAAGTGCGCCCCCCTCTCCCATTGGGAGAGGTGAAGCTGTGCTTGAGGCGCATGGGTCACACACGACCTCCCGATGCGAGTTGCTGCTGCTTGCGCTGCACGGGCTGCAGGTTGCGCAATTCGTGGCGCGAGAGTTTGCCGACCGAGGTCCGCGGCAATTCATCGACGAAATCAAGCGCGGCGGGAATTTCGTGCTTGCCGAGCTTGCCGGCCAAGAACGCCTTCAGCTCTTCCAGCGTGAATGAAGTTGCACCCGCGCGCAGTTTCACAAACGCCTTCGCCGCTTCGCCGCGGTAATCGTCGGCAATTCCGATCACGATCACCTCGTGCACCGCGGGATGCTCATAGATCGCCTGCTCGATCATCTGGGGATAGACGTTGAAACCGCCGGAGATGATCATGTCCTTCTTGCGGTCGACCAGGTAAAAATAACCGTCGGAGTCCATGTAGCCGATGTCGCCGGTCAGGAAGCGGTCGCCGACGAAGGCTTCGGCGGTTTCCTGCGGCCGGTTCCAGTAACCGCTGGTGACGTTCGGCCCCCGAATCCGGATTTCGCCGACCTCGCCGGCCGGCAGGACCTTTTTGGCATCGTCGAGCGCGACCACGTCCAGCTCGATGCCGGGCAGCATCAGGCCGATCGAGCCCGGTTTCTCCGGTCCCTCCGGGGGATGGGCGGTGCCGGGCGAACAGGTCTCGGTCATGCCCCAGCCGCTCTTCAGCTTCATGTTGGTCTTGCGCTCGAAAATCCGCGCGACCTCGACCGGCAGCGGCGCGCCACCCGATCCGCAACTGACCAGCGACGACAGATCGCGGCTTTCGAGATCAGGCAGGCTCGCAATCGCGATCCACATCGTGGGGACGCCCGGGAAGGCGGTCGCGCGCTTGACCTCGATATCGCGCATCACGCCTTCGACATCAAAACGCTGGTGCAGCGAAATCAAATCGCCGCGCTCGAGGCTTCTCAGCAGGATCACCGTGAGCGCGTAGATATGAAACAGCGGCAGCACGCAGATCACGCGCTCGATGGCGTCGCGCTGGGCGCGTGACGCCTTGCCCCAGACATCATAGATCGAGACCGCCGACGTCAGATTGCCATGGCTGAGCATCGCGCCTTTCGGCAGGCCGGTGGTGCCGCCGGTATATTGCAACAGCGCGATGTCGTCGACCGCGACCGTTGGCCACTGCACGGGTTTTGTGGCGCCGTCTGTGAATTTCCTGAACGTGACGATCGCTGGATTGTCCGGGATCGGCGTGTGCGGGTTGCCGGCTGCGCCCCAATGGTCGTCCTCGCAGACGATCAGGCGATCGAGCAGGCCCTTTTCGAGAAATCTTAATGCCATCGGCAACAGCGCCGCGAGATCAGAGGTGACGAGAATGCGGGCGCCACTGTCGCTCAGCTTATGCGAGAGCGCGCGCTCGCCGTCGAGCGGGGAAAGATGCACGACCCGGGCGCCGGCCTTCAGCGCGCCGAAGAAATGGATCGGGTGATCCGGCGAATTGCCGAGGAACAGCGCCACCGAGGCGTCTTTGCCGTAGCCTGCGCGCAGGAACGCCGACGCCGCGTCCTCGACTCTTGCTTCCAGCTCAGTGAAGCTGATGGGCCGGTCGCGGAATTCGATCGCCGGCCGCGCGCCGTATTCCCCGGCCGCCTTCGACAACAGATCAGGCAGCGTCCCGCGCGCGATCGGATCGTCCCAATGGACGCCTTCCGGATAGAATTTTTCGCCGGGATGCGTCATGCCCGCACGTCGTCCCTGCGAACGCGGCGACCCATAACCCCCGGTCTCGATATTGAAAAAAGGCGACTGCCTCCATGCCCCAACGAGAGCTCACGCAGTATGGGTCCCTGCGTTCGCAGGGACGACGCGTTGAGGTACATCCGGTTCATTCCCATCAAGCCGCTTTCGCGGTTTGCGCCAGCGACGCAAAGGTCTTGCCTTCGGCGACGAGGCGTTTCAGCAGCGGCGCCGGTTCGAGCGATGGATCGTTGGTCTCCCTGGCGTAGAACGACAGCCGGTCGGCGATGTGCTTCAACCCGACCTGGTCGGCGTAGAACATCGGGCCGCCGCGGTAGATCGGCCAGCCGTAGCCGTAGAGCCAGATCACATCGATATCGCTCGGACGCGCCGCTATCCCCTCTTCGAGGATACGCGCGCCCTCGTTGATCATCGGATACATCATGCGCTCGAGGATTTCCTCGTCGCTGACGACGCGGCGCTTGCGGCCGAGCCGCTGCAGGGTCTCGTCGATCAGCTTCTCGACCTCGGGATCGGGCAGCGGGGCGCGTGAGCCGCCCTCGTATTTGTAGTAACCCTTGCCGGTCTTCTGGCCGAAACGTCCGGCCTCGCACAGCGCGTCGGCGATTTCCGACTTGATGCCGCGATCCTTGCGCGAGCGCCAGCCGATATCGAGGCCGGCGAGATCGCTCATCGCGAACGGTCCCATCGGCATGCCGAATTTCGTCACCACCGCATCGACCTGCTGCGGCAACGCGCCCTCGAACAGCAGCTTCTCCGACTGCTTGCCGCGCTGGTGCAGCATGCGGTTGCCGACAAAGCCGTCGCAGACGCCGACCACGGCCGGCACCTTTGCAATTTTGCGGGCGACGGCGACCGCGGTCACCAGCGCGTCCGGTGCGGTCTTTTCCGCGCGCACGATCTCGCACAGCTTCATCACATTCGCCGGTGAGAAGAAGTGCATGCCCAGCACATCCTGGGGGCGCGTTGTCACTTTCGCGATCTCGTCGATGTTGAGATAGGAGGTGTTGGAAGCCAGCACCGCGCCTGGTTTTGCAAACTTGTCGAGCTTCTCGAACACTTCTTTCTTGATCGCCATGGTCTCGAACACGGCTTCGATGACGAGATCAGCGTCCTCGACATTTTCGATGCCGACCACGCCGTTGATCAGGGCCATGCGCTTGGCGGGCGCATCGGCGGGAATGCCGCCGCGCGACGCGGTCGCCTCATAATTCTTCTGCATCACGCCCATACCGCGCTTGAGTTGTTCCTCGCCGGTCTCGATCAGCGTCACGGGAATGCCGGCATTGGCGAACGACATCGCGATGCCGCCGCCCATGGTGCCGGCGCCGATGATGGCGACCCGCTCGACATTGCGCGGTTTTGTCCCCTCGGGCACGCCGGCGATCTTGGCAGCCTCGCGTTCGGAGAAGAACGCATAACGTTGCGCCTTCGACTGATCGCTCGACACCAGCTTGAGAAAACCCTCGCGCTCCTTCTTCAGCCCTTCCTCGAATGGCAGATCGATCGAGGCGCCGACCGCATCCGCTGCGGCAAACGGCGCTTCCAGCCCGCGCGCCTTTTTCGTGAGCGCAGCGACCGCATTGGTGAAGATCGAGCGGTCGGCCTTGGCGGCGGCAAGCTTGGAGTCGTCGTCGCGCAATTTGCGCAGCGGGCGCTTCTCCGCCAGCACCTTGCGGGCAAAAGCCTCGCCGCCGGACGCCGGTCCTTCGACGATCTCCTCGATCAGGCCGTTCTTGAGCGCCTCCGCCGCGCTGATCGGATCGCCGCCGACGATCATCTTGACCGCAAGTTCGGGACCGACCGCGCGTGGCAGGCGCTGCGTGCCGCCGGCGCCCGGCAGCAGGCCGAGCTTGACCTCGGGCAGGCCGAGCCTTGCGTCCTTGGTCGCCACCCGGAAATGACAGGCAAGCGCAACTTCGAGACCGCCGCCGAGCGCGGTGCCGTGAATGGCGGCGACGATCGGCTTCGGCGAGTTCTCCATCACGGTCAGCACCTCATGCAGGCCGGGCGGCTTCGTAGGCTTGCCGAATTCGGTGATGTCGGCGCCGGCGATAAAGGTGCGACCGCCGCAGGTCAGCACGATCGCCTTCACTTCGGGATCGGCGATGGCGCTCTTGATGCATTCCAGAATGCCGCCGCGCACGGCGGCGCTCAGCGCATTCACCGGAGGGCTGTTGACGGTGACGATGCCGACGACGTCATGACGCTCGAGCTTGACCACTTCGTTCACGGGACTCTCCCTCGGTAGCTTGTTTTCGTTAATTTCGCACTGCGAAATTTAATTCCACATCTTGACATGGAGGGTTATTTTGAAGCACGTCCCTTGTCAACGAGGTCCGCGCAGCAGCAGGCAATGAAACGTCCAGGCAAGAAGGTGGCGACCGATCGCAGCTTCGTCGTCGCGCTTTCCCGCGGCCTTGATGTGTTGCGCGCATTTCATCCCAACGACGGGCTTCTTGGCAATCAAGAGATCGCGGCCCGTACCAACTTGCCAAAGCCGA
>JAQGKJ010000751.1 GCA_028290165.1 Bradyrhizobium sp.
AGACCAGCAGCAGGCCGCCGAAAATCCCGACCACGGCGGGCGCGGCCCAGCGCCAGCGGTTGCTCAGCAGCGCCAGTGTCACGAACAGCGGAAACGACACGATGTTGAACCGGGCCATCGAGGTGAAGCCGGCCGGGCCGCCGCTCAAAGTGAGATAGGGCAGCAGCAGCACCAGGCTGGCGAACAGCGCCATGCCGCGGCCGATGCCGGCGTACCAGGCCCGCACGATCAGCCCGATGAAGATCAGCGTGAACCACTGGTCGAAACCGGCCGGGCTGATGTCGGCCAGATTGATTTTTCCGAATGGCTCCAGCGTCAGCGCGGAGAAAAGCCGCATCGACAATGTCGTGTTCTCGTGGAAGGCCGCCTGGCCTTCGGCGAACGCCATCGGGTGGCGGAACGCGAAGCCGAGATAGATCATGTAGAGCCACAGTCCCGAGATGGCGATGATCGAAAGCGGAATGGCCTCAATCAAAAACCGCTTCGGCGGCCGACAGCGCCACAATTCCCATAGCAGTACCGGAAACAGCACGATGCCAGCGGACCGGGTAGCGACGGCAAGCCCTGCGAGCACGGCAGCCGCGAGGAACCGCTCGCGGGCGACCGCAAGAAAGAATGAGACCATCAGCAGCAGTGCCAGCGACTCCGTGTAGCCCGCCGACAGGAAAATCGACGACGGAAAGAACGAGATAATCGCCACCGTCGCAAGTGCGGTTCGGTCATCGAAGCGTTCCCGGACCAACTTGAAGAGCAGAAGGACGGCCACGACCGCCGCGAGATTGGCAACCAGCAGCATCGAATCGACCAAATCGATCCGGAGAACTTCGCTGACCAGGCGCGAGAGCGCCGGATAGAGCGGATAGAAAACGACCGTTTGGGTCTCTCCGGGGTCACCATTATACTTGTACCCTTCGGAGGCGATGATCTTGTACCACTCCGAATCCCATCGCAGCAGCCGGTGATACCATTGGTCGCCGCCGAGCCAGGTGTCGTTGCCAAGCGGAATGTAGGTTTTGCCGAGCACAACGCCCAGGAACACGGCCAGGCGGGAGCAGAGATAGATCGCCAGCGCCTTGAGATAGGGTACCGAGAATCGCAGCCGCTCGCCGCTTCGATCAGCGGGTGCGATCCACAGCGGGTCGAAGGCGACTTTGTCGAGCATGATGTCTGTCTAGCAAAGCTATATGACAGACATGGTTGCGGCTGATTTTTGCCGTCAAAAGAAATGGCCGAGGGCAGGCGGGAGTGTATATGGCGCCAATGGATTGCCTGTGAATATTGACCGCGCGATGTGTCACTCGGAAGAGCATGGTAGTACCATCAGCGCCCCGTTTTCGGCGTCCGCCGGCGACGGAAGGCGTCGCGCTTCCGCCCAATGTGCGGCGTTGCCGCACCAGCCCAGGGGATTGCCATGATTTCACTTTTGATCGGGATTTTGATTATTTGCGTCGTCGGCGCAATTTGTTTTTGGGCGATCGAGAAATTTGTTCTCGACGCTCGCTTGGCAAACCTTCTCAAGCTGCTGGTGGTGCTGATTTGCCTGGGCGCGATCCTTCAACGGGTGCTGCCGCTGGCTGGAATCAACTGGCTATAGCGGCGGCTCAGGAAGAATACCGCCGATCCTGATAGGCCGCGTTGCCGGCCTTGCCGGCTGTATGGAAATTCAACGGTGCAGTGCAGGGAACCTTGCAGGCCGGCGGGCGTTCATAGGCATGGTCGCCCTCAAAATTTCACTGGCTTGCGTGATGTCTTCGATAGCGATCGCTTCAGTTCGCGCTGAAAGCGGGATGGCTTCGTTTTATGGTGGCGGAAGCACCGCGAGCGGCGAAGTAACCGGCCCGACCGGGTTTACGGCCGCTCATCGCACGTTGGCTTTTGGCACCAAGGTATTGGTTACAAACGTTGGCAACGGCAAGACGGTGATCGTGCGCATAACAGACCGCGGTCCGTATCGCCGTGGTCGTATCATGGATGTAAGCCATGCCGCGGCACGCGAACTTGACATGATCGACAGCGGCACGACCTTGGTCAGCGTGGTGCGTCAATAGCAACGACAAGCCTAGTTCCGATACGAGGTATCGACCCGGTCGAGCTTGCGCAGCAGCGCCGGCCACGCCAGTTCGCCGTTGCGATTGGGCAGATTGGCGCGCGGCTTCACCTTGTCGAAGGTCTTTTCCAGAACCTCCTGCGGCGGGTAGACCAGCTTGGTGTTGCAGGATAGCGCCATCACCTGAACCTCGCAGGCGCGCTCCATGCGATACAGCAGGTTGAACGTCGCAGGGATGGTTCGCCCGACCACGAGCAGTCCGTGGTTGCGCAACAGCATCGCCTCGTGATCGCCGAGGTCCCTGACCAGCCGTTCGCGCTCGCCGACATCGTCGGCGATGCCTTCAAAATCATGATAGGCGATGTGGAGAAACCGCATCGAGGTCTGCGCCAGCGGCAGTAGCCCGCATTCCATCGCCGAGACCGCCATGCAGGCCGGCGTGTGGGTATGCGCGACGCAGTCGACATCGTGCCGTGCCATATGGATCGCACTATGAATCACAAAACCGGCGGCGTTGACGCCGTAGTCCGAAGCGTTGAACAGGACGTTGCCGTCGAGGTCGACCTTGATCAGGCAGGACGCATCGATCTCTTCGTAGAGCATCCCGTAAGGATTGATCAGGAAATGGTCGTGGGTGCCGGGAACGCGGCATGAGATGTGGTTGGCGATCATCTCGGTCATGCCGTACATCGCGGTGAGGCGATAGCAGGCCGCGAGATCGACGCGGGTCTGCCACTCCTCGGCGCTCACCTGTTCGCGGACCGATCTTACCACTTTGATGGCGGGAGAATTCACGGGAGGGGTCATGGAGCTTCTCCGAAGGGGTCATTTTCCTGATTATTGTCAGGATACCTGCAAGACCCCTTGCGCCGCAAGGCGAGGGGATCGCAAGGCAGCTATCGCCGATGCGCCGCGGTCATTTTGGCGGCCAAAGCGCGCCCCATAGCTTTGCTGCACAGCAATAGACCGTCGTCGCAAATCCTTCGTACGCGGCCTATACTTCGGTCTTCACTTGGGTCTTCCGTTGGGTGTTGAAGTCCTGACCTTGCGAATGCCCTTTGAGATCGGAGCGACTTTCATGAAGACCGTCCGTTTTGTATTATTTTTGCTTGCGCTTTCGCTGGTGGCACCATGGCAATCCGCCAAGGCGGCTGACGTCATCTGTTACAATTGCCCGCCGGAATGGGCGGATTGGGCCTCGATGCTCAAGGCGATCAAGGCCGATCTCAATTACGATATCCCCCACGACAACAAGAACTCCGGTCAGGCGCTGGCGCAAATTTTGGCCGAGAAAAGCAATCCGGTCGGCGACATCGGCTATTTCGGCGTCACCTTCGGCATGAAGGCCAAGGCGGAAGGTGCGCTGGAGCCCTACAACCCCGCCAACTGGGACCAGGTCGCGCCCGGATTGAAGGATCCGGAC
>JAQGKJ010000808.1 GCA_028290165.1 Bradyrhizobium sp.
GATCGAGCGAGGCTGCAAAGGCCACGATGCCCCAGCGCGAGCAGCGCCCATAGGTCGGCTTCAGGCCGACGGTCGCGGTGAACGCCGCCGGCTGGCGGATCGAGCCGCCGGTGTCGGTCGCGGTCGCGCCCATGCAGAGCAGCGCTGCCACCGCCGACGCCGAGCCGCCGGACGAGCCGCCGGGCACCAGCGTGGTGTTGGCGCCCTCGCGCCGCCACGGATTGACCACCGGTCCGAAGCACGAGGTCTCGTTCGACGAGCCCATCGCGAACTCGTCATTGTTGAGCTTGCCGAGCATGACCGCGCCGTCGCGCCAGAGTTGCGAGGTCACGGTGGATTCGTATGTGGGTACAAAATTGCCGAGGATTTTCGAGCAGGCGGTGGTGCGCACGTCCTTGGTCGCGAACAGATCCTTGATGCCGAGCGGGATGCCGGCGAGCGGACCGCCCTCGCCTTTTCCGATTCTGGCATCCGCCTCGCGCGCCATGGCGCGGGCCTGGTCCGGGGTTTCGAGCACGAAGGCGTTGAGCGCACGCGCGTCCTCGATCGCCTTGAGGTGCGCATCCGTCAGTTCAAGCGAGGTAAAGGATTTGTCCGCGAGGCCATTTCTCGCCTCGGCAAGCGTCAGCGATGTCAAATCGGTCATTTATCAACCGGGCTGCAGAAGAACGGAGACAGCGTCTTGTCGTTGGCCGGGTCGTCTTGCTTGATGCGAGTCTTGTCGGCCGCTTCGAGCGCATCGAGCACCGCGTCCATCGCCTTGTCGGGATCGGCGGCTTTGCCCTGACGCTCCATCGCGTCGAGATAGTTCATGTAGGCCGCATAGGCCTTTTCATCGTCGCACAGCAGACACATCGGATTTCCCGTCTCGAAGCAAAAAAATCTATTCGACGACTTTCGGCACCAGAAAGAAATGATCTTCCGTGGCCGGCGCGTTCCTGACGATATCGTCCGGGATTTCGCCGTCGGTGACCACGTCCGGACGCTTCTTCATTTCCATCGGCGTCACCGAGGTCATCGGTTCGACGCCATCGACGTTGACCTCAGATAGTTGCTCGACAAAGGCCAGCATCGCGTTCAACTCGGCCTGCAGGTGCGGAACCTCTGATTTAGCGACGGCGATCCGCGCCAGATGGGCGATACGGCGGACAGTGGCGGCATCGACGGACATTATATAGGCCTTTGCGGCGGGAAATTGAGCCCGCCGTATAGCAGACGGGGCTTTTGCGCCGCAACCGCGAGGGCCGGTCTTAGCCTGCCATCCGGCTCAGCCGCGCCAGCGCCGCGCCGGCCAGCGCCCGGGTCAGTTCGGCTGCCGGCATCTCGCGGCCGAGCCGCACCGCCTGCCCGGCCCAAAGATTGGTGAAATCGACCTTGCCGAGCTTTTCGGCAGTCGCTTTCAGCGGTGCCAACCCGGTCGCGGCATGGGGAAATGCCGGGGCGTCGGCCGAAATCGGGCCGACCTCGCGCATCACCCGGTTCGGGACGCCCCGTGCCGGACGCCCGGTCATCACATTGGTGATGACAGTGGAATCATCCCTCGCCTGGGCCAGCGCTAATCGAGCTGCTGGAAGCAAGTTGGATTCCGGACAACGCAGATAGGCGGTGCCGATCTGCACGCCGGTCGCACCCAGGGCAAACGCCGCCGCGATGCCGCGTCCATCGGCGATGCCGCCTGTCGCGATCACGGGCACTTTCACCGCGTCGACCACCTGCGGCACCAGGGCAAAGGTGCCGGGCTGCTCCGCCATGGTTTTGGTCAGAAACGTGCTGCGATGGCCGCCGGCTTCGGCACCTTGGGCGATGACGGCATCCACGCCGTTTTCCTCAAGCCAGATCGCCTCTCTTACGATGGTCGCCGACGCCAGTACGATGCAGCCGGCCGCCTTGACGCGCTTCAGCAGCGCCTGATCCGGCAGGCCGTAATAAAAGCTCACGACTTCGGGCTTCAACTCCTCGACGAGACTGCACATCTCGGCATCGAACGGCGCGCGGTTGGCCAAGTTGACCGGCGCCGCCGGGTCGAGCCCCAACTCTTCATAGTACGGCGCAAGTCGCTTCTTCCATTCGGCTTCACGCTTTGGATCGACGTCCACTACCTTGTGGCAGGAGAAGTTCATATTGACCGGCGCCGACGCGCGCTGGCGGATGATATTGACCTGCTCGCGCGCCTTCTCCACCGACAGCATCGCACATGGCAGCGATCCCAGCGCCCCGCCCTGCGCCGCCGCGATCACGAGGTCGGCGTCCATGACGCCTGCCATCGGCGCCTGCACGATGGGAAACTCAGTCTGGATAAGCTTGAGTAGTCGGTGGTCTGGCCACATGGTCTGCTCGCAATCGTGAATTGGTCCGTGATGCTGCGGAAGAGTTGCGCCTTCCAAGAAGAAGCTGATCGGCCTCGGTGACGATCCGATCGACAATCTCCGCCGCCGGGGGAATATCATGGATCAGCCCCACCGCTTCGCCGGCGATTACCGCCGCGATGTCGAAATTGCCCGCGGCCTTGGCGGCCGCATATTCGGCGGCGACTTTGGTCACATTTTGCAGCAGTTCGAGTTCACGACCGGTCCAGCGGCGCACATGATCATTGACCAGACAGCGTCCGTTGAACGGTAGCGGCCAGACGTTGTTGCGTGACATGTCAAAGATGATACTTCGTGAGGTGCTGCCGCCGGTTGCGGCGCAGATCCGTTTTTTGGCTTCCTCCGCTCCATCAGCTTCCTGGCTGGCATAAAAGCGCGTGCCAAGCAGAACACCCGCTGCACCCAGCATCATCATCGCCGCCAGCCCTCGCCCGTCTCCGATGCCGCCGGCGGCCACCACCGGCGCGCGGCCGGCCGCGAGGTCGACGATTGCCGGCACGATGTCGATCGTGCCGCGGGAAGCGCCGTGCCCGCCGGCTTCAGTGCCCTGCGCCACGAGAATGTCAGCGCCGGCATCCAGTGCTTGCCGCGCAATGTCCTCGTCCTGGACCTGGCAGATCAGCAATGCTCCCGCAGCTTTGATGCGAGCCGCAAATGGTTTGGGATCCCCAAACGACAGCATCACCGCGCGCGGCCGCGCGTTCAGCGCAACATCCAGCAATTCGGGCTGCTTTGCGAGGCTCCAGGTGATAAAGCCAACGCCGAACGGCGCGGACGTGAGCTGTTTGAGCTTGCCCGTCTCCTGTTCGAGCCAGGTTTTTTCGCCATAGCCTCCGCCAAGTATGCCAAAACCGCCGGCGTCACTTACTGCCGTCGTCAGGCGGGCTCCGGCAACCAGGTCCATCGGCGCCAGCAGAATCGGGTGCCTGATACCTAACAGGACAGTCAACGGCGTATCGATCGGCATATCCATTCTCCTACTCTGGACAGCGACTGTAGGTCCCGCTAGCATTCTCGATAAATGATTTCTTTAGAATGCAGCCATCTCTAGAATGAAACGGAGTGCGTCAATGGAATTGTCTGATCTCGTGACCTTTTCGGCGGTCGCGCGCACCGGCGGCGTCACCCGGGCTGCCGACGAACTCAATACCGTTCAGTCGAACATCACCCAGCGGGTGAAGGCGCTAGAGGCCGAAATCGGCACGCCCTTGTTCGAAAGGCACAGTCGCGGAATGACGTTGACTGGCGCCGGCCGCCGCTTGTTGCCTTATGCCCAGCGCATGGCCGCGCTGTCGCGCGAAGCTGTTTTGGCCGCACGCGACGACGGCGAACCAAAAGGGCCGCTGGCGATCGGGTCAATGGAGACGACCGCTGCCGTACGTCTGCCTGCGCTGCTCGCTCAATTTCACAGGCGCTTTCCGGCGGTGCGGTTGACGGTGCGAACCGGCACCACCGCGGATCTGGTTGCCGCCGTGCTCGACGGCGCGCTCGACGGCGCCTTTGTGGCCGGTCCGATCGATCATGCCGAACTCACTGCGGCGACGGCATTTCGGGAAGAGCTGGTGCTGGTCACAGCGAGCCGATGGACAAGCCTCGCCGCACTTCGCGCCGGCACATCCGAATCCGGCCCCACCGCACTGGTGTTCCGCACCGGGTGTACGTACCGGCTTCGGCTCGAGCATGTTTTCGCAGAGTTCGGCTGGCCATCTGCCGCCCGTTTCGAGTTCGGCACGCTCGACGGCATGATCGGCTGCGTCGCAGCCGACATGGGCGTCACGCTGCTGCCGCGCGCAGTCGTCGAGCGCGGCGATCAAAAGGGGAATATCCGTATCCACGCGCTCAACGCATCTCAGTCGCGGGTCGATACCCTCTTTATCCAGCGACGCAGCGCGCATCAGTACAGCGCACTGCAGGCCTTCGCTTCCGGCCTGGAGGACAACGGTCAGGTTGTTGCCGCCTGAAGCAATTCAGGAATTCCGGCTCCCTCCGCCTGCGGCTTTGCGCGACCGACGAGCGGCGTGTTATGCGAACACCATGCCTGCGCCCATCCTACCGCTGATCGACGCTGCCGCGCACTGGCCGGAGCGCGGTGCGCTAATCGGCCTCGACTTGGGCACCAAGACCATCGGGGTTGCGGTATCCGATCCCGACCGCAGGCTCGCGACGGGGGTCGAGACCATCCAGCGCAAGTCTTTCAAGATCGATGCGGCGCGTATCGTCGCCATCGGCCGCGAGCGCAACGCGGTCGGCTACGTGCTGGGACTGCCCATCAACATGGACGCCAGCGAGGGACCGCGGGCACAATCCACCCGCGCCTTCGCCCGCAATTTTTCGAAACTCACCGATCTTGCCATCGCGCTGTGGGACGAACGGCTCTCGACCGCAGCCGTCGAACGCGAATTGATCGGCATGGACATGAGCCGCGCCCGGCGCGCTGAGGTGATCGACGAGCACGCCGCGATCTTCATCCTGCAGGGCGCGCTCGACCGGCTCGCAAATTTGCGCGAAACGCGCTGAGGTTCTAGGTCGAGCCGGCGAGCAGGATCGTCTGCACCACCGCGGCGAAATTGTTGAGGCCGTGCGCGAATATCGTCAGCCAGGTCGAACCAGAGCGATAGCGGAGATAGCCGAGCCAGAGGCCGATCGAGAATACTTCGCCGAGAAAATACCAGTCGTATTGCAGATGCAATACCGTCCACACCATCGACGATAGCAGGATGGCGCCAACGGGCCCGAGAGCTGACTCCGACCAGCCGCGGTAGAGAAAGCCGCGCGCAAAAAATTCCTCCGTGATCGGGGCGGCGACGCAGAATGCGACCACCAGAAGCCATAGTGCGCCATCGGTACGCGCCGATTTCAGCACGTCGCCCATGAATCCGGGCTCGACCTCCCGCCCCACCGCGCGCGACAGCAGGTCCCAGCCCATGACAAGGACAAACAACCCGACCGCGCCGATCACAAGATTGCTCCATGACGGCCAGCGCAGCGCGAGATAATCGGCAAACGGCGTGCGGGTGATGCGGATCGCGATCCACAGCGCGCCGACAACGGCGGGTAGGCCTGTGATCACCGAGAGCGAAATCGTCAGGCCGCTGCCGACGACATGAATGGCGGCAGCCAGATCGATCGGTCCTTCCCGCCGCAACAAGAACCAGGCCACTACCGCGAGCTGTCCGACAAACATCGCGGCGAAGACGAACAGGCCCCACAGCGCGGTGCCCCAGAATTTCCAGATTCTTGGCGGGCGTTCGGTGCGGATGACCGGAGCTGGCGCGGCGAGGTCCGCAGAATTGAGGGAATCCATCAGTGGCCTTCAAGTTTCAATTGTCCGTCACGCTCGGACTTAATCGGGGCATGTGGCCTCGGTTGTCGTCACGGCAGCGCCCGCTCCAGCAACGCCCTGATATCGCCATCGGCGAGATCGACCGCGCCGTACATGCTGGCGTGATTTTGTGCGAGCCGCGTCCGCGCGAACAATTCCGCGTGATGCGGCGACACGCTGTTGAGAGCAGCTGCCGCGGCGAGCAGCGCCAGCTTCTCGACCGCCAGCCGCGCCACCCGCTCACTGTCCGGCCGGCGGAACGCCTTGCCGATGAACGCAACGCCATCGGCGGCCCCGGGCAGGCTTTTGGTCTCTTCCGCGAGACGTTGCAGGACCGATGCGGCCGCGTCGACCTCGCGGGACAGCGCCCGCAACACGTCCAGGCACATCACATTCCCGGAACCTTCCCAGATCGCATTGACCGGCGACTCCCGGTAATGCCGCGCCAGGATGCCCTCTTCCACATAACCGTTGCCGCCCAGGCACTCCATCGCCTCGTACAGAAATCCCGGCGCGCTCTTGCATACCCAGTATTTGATCGCCGGTGTCAGCAGCCGCATGTAGGCGGCTTCGTTGCTGTCATGCGGCGCCTGATCGAACGAACGGCACATCCGCATCACCAGCGCGATCGAAGCTTCAACGTGCAGCGCCATGTCTGACAGCACCGCCTGCATCAGCGGCTGATCGGCGAGATGTTTCTGGAACACGCTGCGATGCCTCGCGTGATGCAGCGCGTGCGCGAGCCCGGACCGCATCAGGCCCGCGGAGGCAATCGCGCAATCCTGCCGCGTCAGCTGCACCATCTGGATGATGGTGCGGATGCCCTTGCCCTCGTCGCCGACACGCATCGCATGGGCGTTGACGAATTCCACTTCGGAGGATGCATTGGAGCGGTTGCCTAGCTTGTCCTTCAGGCGCTGGAACTGGATCGCGTTGACCGATCCGTCCGGCTTGAAGCGCGGCATGAAGAAACAGGTCAACCCTTCGTCGGCCTGCGCCAGCACCAGGAAGGCGTCGCACATCGGCGCCGACATGAACCATTTATGCCCGGTGATGCGGTACACGCCGCCGTCGCGCTCCGCGCGCGTCATGTTGGAGCGCACGTCGGTACCGCCCTGTTTCTCCGTCATGCCCATGCCGAGCGTCATGCCGCGCTTGGTCCACCACGGCGCGAAGGAGGGATCGTAGGCGCGGGTTCCGATCACCGGCATCGCCTTCTTGAGCAGGTCCGGCTGCACTGCCAGGGCCGCGACCGACGCGCGCGTCATGGTGATCGGGCACAGATGACCGGTTTCGACTTGCGCTGCCATATAGAACCTCGCCGCGCGCACGACTTCGGCAGCACCTCCGGCCGGCTTGCCGTCGGCGGTCCAGGTTGAATTGTGCACGCCGGCGTGCGCGCTGCGCGCCATCAGTTCATGATAGGCCGGATGAAACTCAACTTCATCCCGTCGGTTGCCGCGGGAATCGAAGGTCTTAAGTTTTGGCGTGTTCTCGTTGGCGACGCGACCCCGCTCAGCCATGACGGCCGAACCCCAGTGCTGCCCGAACTCGGACAATTCCTTCTCGGCCGAGGCACCGCCGTTGGCCGCGACCGCTTCCTTTAGAGGCCGGTCCACGGCGAACAGGTCGACGTCCCAAAACGGCGGCGACTGATTTAACACCTCGTGGGTCGCGAATGTGGCTTGCGTCATGGACGGTCCTGGCTATCGGAAGGCTCGGGAGCGAGTTTACGCCGGATTGTGCCCGCGGACAGACTCACTTGTTGCGCGGGGTAATCGGAAAATCATACGCGGGGCCAGCCGCGCCCGGCAGCGAAAAGTGCCACCACTCTTTCGAATAATTGACAAAACCTTGCCTCGCCATCGCGGTAACCAGCACATTCCGCCACCGGCGTTGGGCGGGCGTGATGGAACTCGCCGAGGTATGCGCCTTGACGTCGGAACAGTCATAGCCGGTGCCCATGTCGACGCTGCCTTCCGGCGCGCGAGCGCCCGCGGCCGTCGTGCAGACGGCGTAGGCCCTGCCGGGATCGAACCGGGCTGAATTGTCGGCCGTCAGATCGACCAGGGTCAGGTCGACGGCAGCGCCCGTGGAATGGCCGGAATGCTCAGCGATATAGCCGAGCCGGAACAGGTCTTTCTTGCTGAAAGCAGGGTTATAGCGCCGTTCCGCCGGCGTCTCCTGCCCGTTCTGCGCCCAAACCACCATGTCGTGCACCGCGCGCGCCGGCCGATAGCAATCCAGCATTTTCAGCGACAGTTTTTGCGGCGCGAGTTCCTGCTGAACGCGCTTGAGCGCCCGCCCAACGTCGCGCTTCACCACGCATTCGGCCGCGTCGTAACCGTTAAGCGGCCGGCCGACGAAATTATTCGAGCCGGCGTAGCGGATGTCCTGGATGATGCTCGGATCGATGTCGCGCAAATAGACAAAACCGCCGGGCAAGGTCTGTGCGGTCGCTACAGACGCGAAAGCGGCGACAACAAGCGCGATCAAGATTGTTCTCACCAAGATCGACCCCATGTCGTCATGGCCGGACTTGTTCCGGCCATCCACGTCTTGTTCCCTGGAAGTTAGCGAAAAGAGGACGTGGATGCCCCGGCAAAAGGCATGACGGCTTTAAATAGGCGCGTGCTTCGAAATTGAGGAATTTCTTCTTTACCATTCTGCCGACAGATCAGGGGATAACCGCCAGGCGCCCTATTCGCCCTTGCCCCGCCTT
This sequence comes from Bradyrhizobium sp., assembly GCA_028290165.1. The sequence continues at coordinate 8,411 of JAQGKJ010000808.1, forward strand.
GCATCTCTGCCTATAGCTCTCGTTTTAATGACCCCTGCATCGAAATCGACCTTCGTCCTCGGTCACCGGCACCTGCTGGGCATAGAGGGGCTTTCCGCTGACGACATTACCGGCCTGCTCGACCTCTCCGAGGAATATGTCGAGCTCAATCGCCAGGTCGACAAGAAGCGCACCAGCTTGCGCGGCCGCACCCAGATCAACCTGTTCTTCGAAGCCTCGACCCGCACCCAGTCCTCGTTCGAAATCGCTGGCAAACGGCTGGGCGCCGACGTCATGAACATGTCGGTATCCTCCTCCTCGATGCGCAAGGGCGAGACCCTGGTTGATACCGCGGTCACGCTGAACGCCATGCACCCGGATATCCTGGTGGTGCGGCACCATGCCTCCGGCGCCGTCGAATTGCTGGCGCGCAAGGTCGACGGGTCGGTGATCAATGCCGGCGACGGCGCCCATGAACATCCCACCCAGGCGCTGCTCGATGCCCTGACCATCCGCCGCAACAAGGGCCGGCTCGAAGGGCTGCTGATCGCGATCTGCGGCGACGTGATGCATTCGCGCGTTGCCCGCTCCAACATCATCCTGCTCAACGCCATGGGCGCGCGGGTGCGCGTGGTCGCGCCCTCGACGCTGCTGCCGCCGGGCATCGAGCGAATGGGGGTCGAGGTCGCCCGCGACATGCGCGAGGGCCTCA
>JAQGKJ010000814.1 GCA_028290165.1 Bradyrhizobium sp.
GGACGATGGCTTCCTCGACCGTGTTGCCGGCGGCGCAGCCGTTGGAATCCGCATGGAAGGCGTCGGGGCCGCTGTAGAAAAAATACAAGAGGCTGGTCGGAAGATATTTGAAGCGCTGGTCGCGCAGTGACCACACCGGCGACCAGTCGACCTTGGCGGATGGATCGAATGGCGCCGGGGTCGGGTGCGAATCGTGCATGTCGGATGTCGGCGTAGGCTGGTGCCGGTATTGCGCGTCGCTGAACAGCAGGACGTCGTTGGGAAGAATAGCATCGCCCGACGGGAAATCCGCGAACCGCCGGGCCATCCTGATCTCGTCGCCTTGAAAAATTCCGGAATAGCGCTCGATCGCCTCCATCAGCGCGCTGGCTTCGCCCTGTTCGGCGGTAGAGCCCTTGCCGAAGCTGCCGCCGGTCAGTCCTGCCCTGAGTTCATCGACGTTCTGGGCCGGCGATGAAAAATTGTGAGCCGCATAAAAGTTGGTGTTCATCGGCAAATCGGCTTCGATCCGCTCGAGCCGCGTAACCACACCGGTGAGAGGGCTCACATGCTTTTTGAAACGCTCCACCGTGGCCCGCGACGACACGGTTCGATACCCGCCGCTCGTCATCACCAGCTTGGCGCCGGGACCAAGCTCGATCGGCGCCGGCGCCCGGCGCGGATTCTGCAGCTTCTTGCTGCCGCAGGTCGGACATTGCGGGCGGGCCGCCACGTAATGCTTGGCGATACTCGATCCCAACAGGTCGAAGCTGACAATGTGATCGTTCAATTCGGTGCGGAAATCGGTGGCGATCGCCTTCGCAATTTCGAGCGCCGCAAACTGGATGGCGCTTTGTCCGAGGGTGTTGCGGGCGAGGGGGGAGATGGCGATGGGCCGCGATGATTCGCGGTCGAGAAATCCCTTGACCTCTCGATTGCGGATCATGCGATCGAACAGGCAGGTCCAGCAGGCACTCTTGCCCGGACTGAACAGCGGTCCCACCAGGGGAAACGCGCCGGAGGGTTGCGCCAGCATCCAGGGTGTACCGTCCGAGACATGCTGCAGGTTCAATGCGCCCAGCCGCCGCTCGAGGTAGTCGTTGACCAGCATGACCGTCAGGTCGGGCGAACGCTTGACGACGCGAACGCCGAGGTCGCTCAGGGCGGACCCGAGTTCGCTCGCCCCCTGTACATCGATCGATTGAACGCGCACCCGACAATTACCGAGGTTTTTCTCAGCGAGCTCAGGTGGCAGGCCGAGGCTCGCCCAATAGCCGGCCACGGCGCTGGTGGCAGAGCCCGATGCCGCGACGACATAGCGACGTTCAATCAGCCGTTGCAGGGCTTGCTTGATCTTGTCGGACGGAAAATCCCGTTCCAACTCGTAAACCAGCTTGGCAAAGCTCTTGCCGCCTTTGCCGATAGCGGAGGCGAGGGCGCAATAGAGTTCGCCGTGAAGAAAGAACTTGCGGTCTTCGGAATAGAGGCAGACCACGTCGGGCGGCAGCACATAGACGGAGAAATTCGGCGCGAACTGCGGAACCTCTTTGCCGGTTTGCCGCGCCAGGTTGGTCTTGCGATCGGCCGTCATGGCGTCAGCACGCGTACCTTGCCGGCCACTGCGGCTCGCCGCTGTAAGGCGTATTCTCCGACCACTGGAATTCCCTCGAACCGCTCACGCGCCCGGCATTTCTTGACGACGCTGGAAACCCGCCCGGCCATATGCGCGGGCCTGCCCACGCGGGGCGCGCGGGCGGCACTGTAACGATAACATGGATTGGCCGGGTCGATTTTGTCGAGCCCGGCCATGACGACCTGTGCTTGTCAATGCAATCAGAAAGCGGTCCCGCTTAGCACGGACGGCAAGCTCCCCAGGAAAAGCAACAACTGCAGCCGCCTCCGCAGCCTCCGCATCGGCAACCTCTGCAGCCCCGGCAGCCTCTGCAACCGCCACATCTGCAACCCCAGGCTAGCTGTTGTGCGCCGCTCCTGGCCGCTGCCGTATTTTCCTTGTCGAAGAGATAGAACGTCGCGAGGCTGACGTCAGAGATTTCCTCGTCACCGAGTGTCACTTCGTGAGTCGGTGAAAAGTTTCGCGTCTGCGGCATATCCGTGGTCGGCGCGACCGCGGCGGATGCACCCCCCACCAGTGAAAAGGTCAATCCGGCGGCCCCTAACACCGGTACGGTTTTCATTCCGCGCTTATTCTTCTTCGTAGCTTGCTTGGCCCGTGGCATAGTCGCATCCTCCATACATGGTAAAAGATGTTTCGAGTCCCGCTCAGCGATTGTACGCTGTGAAAATCCTGCGTGCAAGGCTGCCAGGCGTGCCGATCTACCGTGTGCATAGCGGGATTTTGAATTCATGTTGATGAACGGCGTGTTCATGAAACTTGGCGCGGCTCGTCAAGCGCAGTATCTCCGTCCTCCCCGACACCCACAACGCGCAAGTCAGGTGCGTCGCGCCAGCCGTCCCTCAAACAATTCATAAATTGCATTGAAGGCCATCGTTCATATTCACTATGCAGAATCCCTTTCGTCCGCGGTGCAGCCAGGCTGTATCGCTTTCGGCTTGAACGGAAACACCGACATGGTCGACACTCCCGGGCGTTTCGTCTGGTACGAGCTGATGACGACAGACACGGCGGCCGCCAAGGCCTTCTACGCCGGCGTGGTAGGCTGGGGCTCGCAGGACGCCTCGAAGTCCGGTCTGGCGTACGCCTTTTTTACCGCCGGAAGCACCTCGGTGGGTGGACTGATGGACCTGCCGGCGGAG
>JAQGKJ010000846.1 GCA_028290165.1 Bradyrhizobium sp.
GTCCACTGCCCCGCCACCATTTTCGGCACGAACATCGACTTCTGTTCGGGCTTGCCGTGCACCATCAGCGCCGCCGTGGCGCCCATGGTCAGGCCGCCATACATCGAAAACGCCATATTGGCCGAGCACTGGAATTCGTTGACGGCCTGGCTCAGCGTGACCGGCAATCCCTGCCCGCCATATTCCGCCGGCGCGGAGAGCCCGAGCCAGCCGCCCTCGGCCACCTGCCTGAAGGCTTCCTTAAAACCTTTCGGGGTCGTCACGCTGCCATCGTCATGGCGGGTGCAGCCCTCGAGATCGCCGACGCGATTGAGCGGCTGCAGCACTTCCTCGCTGAGCTTTGCCGCCTCGGTCAAAATCGCCTCCCGCACATCGGCAGAGGCGTCGGAAAAGCCGGGAAGATTGTCGTAGCGGTCGATCTGAAACACGTCGTTGAACAGGAAATTGACGTCCTCCAGGGGGGCTTTGTAGATCGGCATCGTTTCCTCTCGGCTCGCTGGCGGGCTTCGTTTATGCGAGTTTTTGCAGCGCAGCAACGACTCAGTTCCAGAATCGACCTTACTCGGTTCGGGAGTTCCGAGGCAGCCATCAAGGCAGCCCTTGCGACAACGTGACCGGCGCGGCTTGCGGCACCGCCGGCCAGACCCGGTCAATTTCGGTCGCTAAGGCAACTTTCGGGGCCCGGAATCCGATTCCTTAACCGGTTATTTACCGTAACACACAAAAGTCGAAGCCTGAGGCAGACGACCTGCGCGGAATTCGATTGTCTCTCTTGGGACGCGCGGGGAGGCTGAAGGCGCAGGTGGCGCGCCGAAGTCGAAACCGGACGAGAGCATGAATTCGCGCGTATCGTGGAGTGTTGAAGACATCGATCCATCTGTCCGCGAGAGGGCCGAGGCCGCCGCGCGACGTGCCGGCATGTCGCTGAACGACTGGCTCAACTCCACCATCGGCGAAACCGCCCCTCCGAACTTTCGCGCTAGCCCCGATCAACGGCCTTTGACCCCGAGCCAGGAAACCCGCGACGTCGCCGACATTCACCAGCGGCTGGATTCGATCACCCGCCAGATCGAACAGATCTCGCAGCCCAAGCCGCGCAACGACGCGCCCCGCAATGAGCCGGGTGTCGCCCGGCAATTGAACGACGCGATCTCGCGGCTCGATGCACGCCTGTCGCAGATTTCAAACCCCGCGCTAAAGCAAACTCAGCTTCAGGACAAGCAGCGCCAGACCGAGATGGTCGAGCGCGCCGCCGCCCAGGTATATCGTCCCTCTCCGCCGCTCAGCCCGGCATCGCTTGATTTCGCGATCGCAGAAATCGCTGCGCGCCAGAATGAACTCGATGCTGCCGCGCCCGCGCCACGGTCCATTCCGCCACGAACTGCGCCTGCCATGGCGCCGGCCATGGCGCCCGCCACGCCTCCGGGGCCGGATTTCTCCTCGCTCGAGCGCCATCTCTTCAAGATCACGAGCCAGATCGAGGCGCTGCAGCGCCCGAGCGGGATCGAGCAATCGATCGCCGCGTTCCGCGGCGAACTGACAGAAATTCGTCACGCCATCACCGAGGCGATGCCGCGCCGGGCGATCGAATCGATCGAAAGCGAAATCCGCTCGCTGTCGCGGCGGATCGACGAGACCCGCCAGAGCGGCACCGACGGCAAGGCGCTGGCCGGCATCGAGCGCGCCTTGAGCGAAATCCGCGAAGTGCTGGGCTCGCTGACGCCTGCGGAGCAACTGGCCGGCTATGACGAGGCGATCCGCAATCTCGGCGCCAAGCTCGACCTGATCTTGCGCGCCAATGACGATCCCTCGACGGTCCAGCAGCTCGAAGGCGCCATCACCGCCCTTCGGGCCATCGTCTCCAATGTCGCCTCCAACGACGCGCTGGCCCGGCTCAGCGACGACGTGCGCACGCTGTCGTCCAAGGTCGATCAGCTGGCCCGCTCCGACAGCCACAGCGATTCGTTTGCGATCCTCGAGCAGCGCATCGCGGCGCTGACCGCGACGCTGGAAAGCCGCGAGCGGCCGGTCGTAAGCGAGAACACCGAGCATCTCGAAGGCGCGCTGCGGGCATTGTCCGATCGCATCGATCGCATGCCGGTCGGCAACGACAACGCGTCCGCTTTCGCCCATCTCGAACAGCGCGTTTCTTATCTGCTCGAACGTCTCGAAGCCTCCGCCGATCAGCGCGGCGGCAACCTCGGGCGGGTCGAGGACGGGCTGCAGGACATTCTGCGCCATCTGGAAGCCCAGCACGCGGCTGTCGCCCGTCTGGCCGACACCACCAGCCAGAGCGCCGCCGAGCCCGCAGACAGCGGCCTGATCGATATCGTCAAGCGCGAACTGTCCGACATCCGCTTCAGCCAGACGGAGACCGGCCGCCACACCCAGGATTCGCTGGAAGCCGTTCACAACACGCTCGGCCACGTGGTCGATCGGCTGGCGATGATCGAAGGCGATCTGCGCTCGGCGCGTGTCCAGCCGGTTGCACCAGCAATAGAAGCACCGTTGGCACCTCAGCCCGCTGAGCCGCAGGCTCTCTCCCCGCGCGTCGCGATCGCGCCCCAACCGAAGCCGGAATTGCCGAATCCCGCTGCGGCACAGGCGCATTTCGCCGCCGCCCCGCGGGAATTCCATGCCGTGCCGCCGCCGACGCCGGCTGCGGCGGTGGCGCCACGCGCCATCAGCGAAATTCTGGAGCCGCATACGGCGCCGCGCGTGGCGATCGAGCCGGGGCTGCCGCCCGATCACCCGCTCGAACCGGGCACCCGGCCGACCGGGCGGGCCGCTTCGCCATCCGAGCGCATCGCGGCCTCCGAGAGCGCGATCAGCGAAATTCCAACGGGTACCCGCGAGCCGGTCAGTTCATCGAGTTTCATTGCCGCCGCACGCCGTGCGGCCCAGGCCGCCGCGGCCGCGCCGCCTGCCGACAAGGCCGGCCGCAGCGCGCTGAAAGCCTCCGCAGGCGACAAGGCCGGGGAACCGTCGACCATCACCTCCAAGATCCGCTCGCTGCTGGTCGGCGCGAGCGTGGTAGTCATTGTGCTCGGCACCTTCAAGATGGCGATGACGCTGCTCGACGGCGGCAGCGCGCCGCAAATGCCGCCGGTGGAGAATTCCAGCGAGCCGCAGCCTTCGGCTCAATCGCCCGCAGGCGACGGCGCAAGGCCTGCCATGCCGGATCCGGCGGCGCCTTCGATGACCTCGCCGACGCCGATCGGCCGGCAATCGCTCAATAGCTCCTTCCCGAATGTTTCCGATGACGCCGCCTCGGTCGCGATCCCGCAGAACGCAGGCTCGCCGGTTACCTCAAGCGACATCACCGGCACGATTCCGACGGTCGCCACAGTGCCGGCCAGCCGCAGGCTCTCGATCGTCCAGGTCCCGCCGACCGAAAGACTGCCGGACGCGATCGGCGGACCGGTGCTGCGCGCAGCCGCGCTGAAGGGCGATCCGACCGCGGCCTATGAGATCGGCGTCCGCTTCGCCGAGGGCAAAGGCGTGGCCCAGAATTTCGACGAGGCCGCGAAATGGTATGATCGCGCGGCGCAGGCCGGCGTGGTGCCGGCGGTCTTCCGGCTGGGTACCTTTTACGAAAAAGGCATGAGCGTTAACAAGGACGTCGATATCGCCCGGCGCTACTATATGCAGGCGGCCGAGCGCGGCAACGCCAAGGCGATGCACAATCTGGCCGTGCTTGACGCCGACGGCGGCGGCAAGGGCGCCAACTACACAAACGCTTCGCAATGGTTCCGCAAGGCGGCCGATCGCGGCGTCGCCGACAGCCAGTTCAACCTCGGCATCCTCTACGCCCGCGGCATCGGCGTCGAACAGAACCTCGCCGAATCCTTCAAATGGTTCAGCCTGGCGGCGGCGCAGGGCGATGCGGATGCGGCGCGCAAGCGTGACGATATCGCCAAGCGGCTCGACGCCCAGT
>JAQGKJ010000864.1 GCA_028290165.1 Bradyrhizobium sp.
ATATCGATCAACTGCGCGGCGATCCCCGAGCATCTGCTGGAGTCCGAACTGTTCGGCCACGAAAAGGGCGCGTTCACCGGCGCAGTCGCCCGGCGGATCGGAAAATTCGAGGAAGCCACTGGCGGCACCCTGCTGCTGGACGAAATCTCCGAAATGGACGTGCGGCTGCAATCGAAATTGCTAAGGGCGATCCAGGAGCGCGTAATCGACCGGGTCGGCGGCAACAGACCCGTTCCGGTCGACATCCGCATCATCGCCACCTCGAACCGCAATTTGGCCGACGCCGTGCGCGAGGGCACCTTCCGCGAGGACCTGCTATTCCGGCTCAACGTCGTGAACCTGAAGATTCCGCCGTTGCGCGAACGCCCGGCGGATATTCTCGAACTGGCGCAGCATTTTGCAAAAAAATATGCCGACGCCAATGGCGTGCCACTGCGGCCGATCTCGGCGGATGCACGGCGCGTGTTGACGTCCAACCGCTGGCAAGGCAACGTCCGCGAGCTGGAAAACACCATCCATCGCTCGGTGCTGATGGCGCAGGGTGACGAGATCGGCGTCGATGCCATTCTGACGCCTGACGGCGACCGTCTCGATACGCCCAAGACCGTGCCGGCGGTAGCGCATGCCACCTTCGCCGCCGAACAGGTCACGCGCGCTTTGGTCGGCCGCACGGTTGCGGACGTCGAGCGCGACCTGATCCTGGAGACGCTGAAGCATTGCCTCGGCAATCGAACCCATGCCGCGAACATTCTCGGCATCTCAATCCGCACGCTGCGCAACAAGCTCAACGAATATGCCGACGGCGGATTGCCGATCACCCCCGCCGGCGCCGGCGACTATCACCGCATCGCGGCGACGGCGTAATGAGGAAGCGCAAGGCGCGCGCTCACGAATAATCCGACGCGTCGGGCTTTCGAAAAATGTGGATCGGGTCGCCCGGCTGCAGTTCGCGTCCGGTGAAGGCCGCGTAGGCGTAGAGCGCGAGGTAGAGAATCGCAAGCGTTCCGATCCCGTAAAAGGCCCAGACTGCGACGCGTTTCATCAGGTAAGCGCACCGCTGACATAGCTGTCCCTCACCACGTTGCGGGAAATATCCGTGAAATCAGCGCCGAAGAACACACAGGCGAGACCGAACCCGACCAGTATCAGACCGGCCAGCGCGTAGGCGATTTGAAGAAGTTTGCCTTCCATCGCGTGACCTCCTCCCGGTCCAATCATCGCAGGACACGGGGGAGCTTTTAGGCCGCGAACGGAAAAAACGCTACCTCTTCTGCGGACGGCGTTTCGGGATCGCGATGTCGAACTTCGCCCCATGCGCCCCGCCGCTCGGCAGGCTGACCTCAGCAAGCCTGATCGCGTCCTCGTTCTGGTCGATCGCGACATATTGCCCCTGCCAATAGGCCAGCGCCGCGGTACGCGACGAGAGCTGCATGTCCAGCACGCGTCCGATCACGATGGCGTGGGAATGGCGTTCGACGATATCCTCGACCTCACAGTCGATCGCCGCCAGGGCGCCCACCAGCAGCGGCACGCCCGAGACGCGGGCGATCCATTGGGCGCCGGCAAAGCGCGCAGAGCCCTTCAATCCATCCTTGCCGGCAAATCGCTCGGCGATATCGAGTTGATCGGCGGTGAGGATATTCACGCCGAAAAAGCCGTCATGCTTGAGCAGCGGCCAGGACGATGATTCCCGGTTGATGCTGACGATCAAAGTCGGCGGGTCGACCGACAGCGATGACACCGACGTGACCGTCATGCCCGCGATATCCGCACCGCGTCCGACCGTGATGATGCTGACCCCGCCTGCCAGATGGCGCATGGCGCTGCGAAAATCGCCCGGGGAAACGTCACGACCGGTCTTGATCTCGCGGACGGCGGAATTCATGGCGGCCTCACAGCTCTGATGGTTCGTCCCCGGACTGCAGGAGATCACGCAGGATTGAACCTTCCAGCGCTGCGAGATCGGCCGCGCCGCGCCGGCGGGGGCGCGGGACCTCCACATGAATGTCGTGCGCGATGCGGCCGTTTTCAATGACCAGAACCCGATCGGCCAATGCGACAGCCTCCGACACGTCATGTGTGACCAGGATCGCCGTAAAGGCCTGATCATGCCAGACCCGCTCCAGCAGCCGCTGCATCGAAATCCGCGTCAGGGCATCGAGCGCGCCCAGTGGCTCATCGAACGCCAGCACACGGGGATCGCTGACCAGGGCGCGGGCCAGCGCCACACGCTGCTTTTGTCCGCCCGATAGCACCGCCGGCCACAGCCCGCGCTTGTCGTCAAGGCCGACTTCGGTCAGTGCCCTGTCGGCACGCGCCTGCGCATCCGAAGATGCGCGGTCGCGGCCAAGGCCGACCTCGACATTCGACAGCACCCGCGCCCATGGCAGTAGCCGCGGCTCCTGAAACATCATGCGGACGTCTTGTGCGCATGCTTCTTCGCCGAAGCTGATGGTACCGGCGTCGATGGTTTCGAGGCCCGCGATCAGACGCAGCAGCGTGCTCTTGCCGCAGCCACTGCGGCCGACGATCGCGACGAACTGGCCTGCGGGAATGTGCAGGTCGATGCCGCACAGCACTTCGTTGTCGCCGAACGATTTTCGCAAGCCGCGAATGGTGAGCGGTAGTCCGCGTGACGACATTTCCCGGCCACGCCGCGCAAACCGCGCCTGTTTGACGAAATCCGCGCGCTCCACGGGCTCGGCATCCGGCAGAAGAAACCGAAGGGCTTCCTGCATTTCTACTCCTAGTGTTTCTGGAACGCCGGGTGCCAGGACAGCGTCAACCGCTCCAGTGCACGCGAGGCGCTGTCGGCAAGCTTTCCCAGTAGCGCGTAGATCAGGATACTCAGCACCACGACGTCGATCAGCATGAATTCGCGCGCCTGCATCGCCATGTAGCCGAGGCCCGATGAGGCCGCGATGGTTTCCGCCACGATCAAGGTCAGCCACATGATGCCGAGCGCAAATCGCAGGCCGACGAAGATCGACGGCAGCGCGCCCGGAAAAATCACCCGGCGGAACAGCTCCCGATCGCTCATGCCATAGATGCGACCCATCTCGATCAACTGTGGATCGACCGTGCGGATGCCGTGCAGCGTGTTGAGATAGATCGGAAAGAAAACCCCGAGCGCGACCAGAAACAATTTTGCGCTCTCGTCGATCCCGAACCATAGAATGACCAGAGGGATCAGCGCGAGATGCGGAATATTGCGCACCATCTGCAGCGTCGTATCGGTGAGCTTGCAGGAAAGCTGCGACAGGCCGTTGGCGAGACCGAAGGCGAAGCCGATACCGCCGCCGATCAGGAAACCGACGCTGGCGCGCCAAAAGCTGACCCAGATGTTGCGCACCAATTCGCCCGACAGCAGCAGCTTCCATCCCGCCAGGGCCACGTCGCTCGGCGCCGGCAACACCCGCGCCGGTACAAAGTCGGTCACGCAGGCGACCTGCCAGACGAGGACAATCGCTGCCGGCACGATCCAGGGGATCAGGCCGTCAACCCGCGGCAGCCGCAGGCCACGCACCCGTGGAAGGCTTTCGATCAGGCTCATGATTGCGACGCCTTCACCTTTGGCCGATGCTCGTTGGCAATGGTTTCGCCGAATGGCCCGGTATTGACGCGAAGCAGCGTCACATTGTTCGCTTGCTCGAGCGACAGCAGCGGGAACACCAGTTCCGCAAAACGGTAGGCTTCCTCGAGATGCGGATAGCCCGACATGATGAAGGTATCGATGCCGGCGTCCTGATATTCCCTGATCCGCGCCGCGACCGTGTCGGGATCGCCGACCAGCGCCGTTCCCGCGCCGCCGCGCACGAGACCGACCCCTGCCCAGAGATTCGGGCTGATCTCGAGATTGTCTCGGCGTCCGCCATGCAGCTGCGCCATGCGCTGCTGTCCGACCGAATCCATGCGTGAGAAAATCTTCTGCGCCGAGGCCACGGTTTCGTCGGTGACATATTGAATCAGTTCGTCCGCAGCCCTCCAGGCTTCCGCGTTGGTTTCGCGAACGATCACATGCAGCCGGATGCCGAACGACAGCTTACGCCCACGCGTGGCCGCAACCGCCTTCACGCGGTTGACCTTTTCGGCCACCTGCGCCGGCGGCTCGCCCCAGGTCAGATATTTGTCGACGGTGTCGACCGCGACATCGATGCCGGCATCCGACGATCCGCCGAAATAGAGGGGTGGACGCGGCGACTGCACCGGCGGAAACAGCAGGCGTCCGTCCTCGATCCGGATGTGCTTACCCTCGACATTGACGGCCTTTCCCGCCAGCAGGTCGCTGTAGACATTGAGAAACTCGCGGGTCACGGCATAGCGCGCGTCATGATCGAGGAAGATGCCATCGCCTTTGTTTTCGACGGGGTCGCCGCCGGTGACGACATTGATCGGCAGCCGTCCGTTCGACACTCGGTCGAGCGTAGCCGTCATGCGCGCGGCGACACCAGGCGATTGCAGGCCGGGCCGCACCGCCACGAGATAACGTAACCGTTCGGTCCATGGCGCGACCGCCGATGCGACCACCCAGGAATCTTCGCAGCTGCGCCCGGTTGGCAGCAGCACGCCGTAATAGCCGAGTTGGTCGGCGGCCTGAGCGATCTGACGCAGATAGTTGAAGTTGACCTCGCGTCCGCCGGTCGTGCTGCCCAAATAGCGGCCGTCGCCATGGGTCGGCAGGAACCAGAGAATGTTGGCTTTGGATGATGGATGGCCGCTCATGTGCCGGGGACTCCTTGTGGCGCGCGAAGCTCTCAGGAGCCCGGCGTCCATTTCCAGACGATTTCCGAAACCTTGACCGGCTTGGGGATCAGGCCCAGGCGCGAAAAACGGTCGGCAACCGCCTGCTGGCTGTTGGTCACTTCGTCGTCGACCGGAACGATGCGGTAGTTCGAGCGGTCGACGAAGCGCCTGATGGCCTCGATGTCGACACCCGTCGCCTCCGCCTGTGCGCTGGCGACCTCTTCGTGATGCTGGTCGGCCCACACGCCTTCCGACGCAAACACGCCATTAAGCCGGGCAACCAGTGAGGGGTATTTCTCCACGAAGTCTGTACCCGCGATATAGAACGCGTTGGCTTTATGGACGTCCCTGTCGAAGGCGATCGCGCGGGCATTCTCCTTGAGTTCGGCCAATGCGAGATAGGGATCCCAGATCGACCAGGCATCGACTGAACCTTTGACGAACGCCGCCGTCGCATCGGCCGGCGCGAGCGGAGCGGGCGTGATGTCGCTCCAGGCAAGACCTGCCTTCTCGAGAGCCGCGACAAGCAGGTTATGCGCGCTCGAACCCCTCGCAAACGCGATGCGCTTGCCCCTGAGGTCGGCGAGCGTCAGAATCGGCAAATCATGCGGGACGATGATCGCCTGCGTATTCCCTTCCGACTTAACCGCTGCGGTGTAGCGAATCCTGGCGCCCGCGGCTTGCGCGAAGATCGGCGGGGAATCGCCGACGTAACCGAAGTCGACGCTGCCGACGTTGATCGCCTCCAGCAGCGGAGGACCAAACTGGAAATCGATCCACTTGATCTCGATGCTGAGCGGCTTGAATACATCCTCCAATGTATGACGCTGCCGGACCGCTGGAAAAAAACCGCCCTTCTGAGTGCCGATGCGGATCTCTTTCGGCGCCGCTTCGGCTCTCGCATACGACGACAAGGCGGCGACCGCGGCAGTTCCGAGCGATAGTTTCACAAATTCCCGACGCTTCATTCCACTTCTCCAGACCAGAATGCCGCGACGGCGCGCGATCATTCGACCTGAGAATGATGGTGCTGCTCGAAATAAGTGTCGAGTGCCCTGCAAAAATAGCAATGACAGCGCTGCACAGAAGGTTCGCGACGATGGGTTTATTGCCACATCACGATCTCACGCGACGCATTTTTCCTGACGCCGCCTGTCGTGCCAATTTGTTAATCCTAAAATGAGCAGAGGAACTCGATTTGCATAATCTTTGCGAGATGCGAGATCGCCCGCCGTGAAGATCCGGCTGTGGCGACATCGCTTTTCGAAGGGCATAAGCCGCACCGAACAAATGTCTTTCATCGGGAGCAAAATGCAGGAGGCTTATTGCTGCACTGCCTCTCGTCGCAAACTGATTATTCTTCGACCGGGATCGCCGGGGCTAACAATCGAAGTATTTCTGTGGCACACGGTGCTACAGCCGTGACGCCAGCAAACCCGCACCGCCTTTCGAGTTCCACATGCCCGCACCCAAGCCGCCTGCCTTTGAGACCCTTAGCCTCCATGCAGGGCAACACCCGGATCCCGTCACCGGCGCGCGCGCGGTTCCGATTTACCAGACGACGTCCTTTGTGTTTCAGGATTCCGAGCATGCCGCGGCGCTGTTCAACCTCGTACGCGCGGGGCACATCTATACCCGCATCTCAAACCCCACGACTGCCGTGCTCGAAGAGCGGCTGGCCGCGCTCGAGGGCGGCGTCGGCGCCATCTGCACGGCCAGCGGAATGGCCGCCTTGCACCTGGCGATAGCGACCCTGCTCAATGCCGGCGACCACATCGTCGCCTCTTCGTCGCTCTATGGCGGCAGCATCAATCTGCTCACGCATACGCTGCCCCGTTTCGGCATCACCACCACCTTTGTGAAGCCACGCGCGCTGGATCAATTCCGCGCGGCGATCCGCCCCGATACCCGATTGGTGATCGGCGAAACCATCGGCAACCCCGGCCTCGAGGTGCTGGATATCCAGAACGTTGCGCAGATCGCGCATGACGCAAGAATTCCGCTATTGGTCGACAACACCTTTGCGACGCCTTTCCTCAGCCGGCCGATCGAGCTCGGCGCCGACATCGTCATGAATTCCACGACAAAATGGATCGGCGGCCATGGCATCGCCATCGGCGGCGTGATCGTCGACGGCGGCCGGTTCGACTGGCGCGCGTCGGGCAAATTCCCGGTGCTGACCGAGCCCTATGCCGGCTATCACGGCATTGTCTTCGACGAGCAATTCGGCCAGGCCGCTTTCATCATGCGGGCGCGCACCGAAGGCCTGCGCGACTTCGGCGCGTGCCTGTCGCCGACCAATGCCTTTCAATTGCTGCAGGGAGTCGAGACGCTCGGCGTTCGCATGGAGCGTCATGTCGCGAACACCCATGCGGTGCTTGAGTCGCTCGCCGCCAACAAGGCGGTCGATTGGGTGCTGCACCCCTCGCTGGGGAGCCACCCGGACCACGAACTCGCAAAACGATTGCTGCCGCGCGGCGCCGGTTCCATCGTCAGCTTCGGCATCAAGGGCGGCCGGACCGCGGGGAAGAAATTCATCGAGTCCTTGCGGATGATCAGCCATCTCGCCAATGTCGGCGATGCCAAGACACTCGTGATTCATCCCGCCAGCACCACCCATCAGCAGATGGATGCCGATCAGCTCAGGGCTGCAGGTGTTGGCGAGGAGCTGGTGCGGCTGTCGATTGGCATCGAAGCCGCCGCCGACATCATCGAAGACCTCGCTCAGGCGCTCCGTATTTCGCAGAAGGCGTGAGCCATGCAATTATTGGTCAACGGAATAGACACCTTCGTTGCCACCGGCGGGCGGGAGTTCGATGCATCGCAACCGACCATCGTGCTGCTGCACGGCGCCGGTTTCGATCATACCAGCTGGGCTCTGCACAGCCGGTGGTTCGCCCATCACGGTTATGGCGTGTTGGCGCCGGATTTGCCGGGCCATGGCCGTTCGTCCGGCGCACCGCTGCCGACGATCGCTGACATGGCCGACTGGACCGCGGCGCTGCTCGATGCGGCCGGTGCGCCCAATGCACGGCTTGTCGGCCATTCCATGGGATCGCTGATTGCGCTGGATACCGCCGCACGGCACCCGGCAAAGGTCTCGGGGCTGGGCTTGATTGCAACGGCGGCAATCATGACGGTCGGACCCGATTTGCTGAAAGCCGCGGAGGCCAACGACCATTCGGCCGTCGATATGGTCTCGATCTGGGGCCTTGGCTTTCAGGCCGAACTCGGCGGCAGCCTCGCGCCGGGCCTGTGGATGCACTCTGGCGTCCAGCGCGTGCTTGAACAGTGCCGGCCCGGCGTGCTGTTCAACGATCTCTCCGCCTGCAACGCCTATCAGGGCGCACTTGCCGCCGCCGCGCGAATCACCGTTCCGGCCACGTTCATCCTCGGCGAGCGCGACATGATGACTCCCGCAAGAGCAGGCAAGACGCTGGCAGCCGCGCTGCCGAATTCACGCACCGTGGTGCTAAGCGGCGCAGGCCATATGATGATGGTCGAACGGCCCGACGAGTTGCTCGCGGCGCTGCAAGGCTGAATAAAGCCCCGCGCCCACCTTTAGAGCTTGATCGGGACCAGGTGATTGACGGCGATCAACACGATCAACAACCCGATGCCAATCCCGAGACTCCAGCCGATCAGCTTCTTCTCGACGGGCAGCAGCGGTTCGACCGCGCCTTCGTTGATTTCATTCTTGAGATCAGGCTGCGACATGAAGTTAACGCCCTTCTCGCAAAATGCTGATCGATAGAATGAATGACTGCCGGGCAGATCTTAGAGACCGGCGCCTTTTCCGATGGCCTCGGAGAACGAGCGATCGACGATATCGGCGGCGTTGAGCTTCTGCCTGATCAGTCCCGCCCGAAAATACAGGTCGATGGTCTTTTGCTCGTCGGCGACGACGCCATCGTCGATCGGCGCGATCCGGATTTTTGCGCGGCTGAGCCAGTTGAGCGGCACGGTGGACGGAATACCCATCAGCCTGCCCCAGGTTTCCGCGTAAGCGTTGACATTGGTCAGCGACCAGGCGCGGGCAGCGGTGAGCCGGCGAAGGAAATCTTCCAGCTCCGGCCGCTTGTCACGGATCGCGCTGGTAGAGGCGACCTGAAACCCGATTCCCGGCACCAATCCCTCCGCTGTGATCAGACGCCGCGACTGAAACAACACCTCTTCCTGGCTTACATAGGGCTCCCATGTCGACCACGCATCGACGGAACCTTGGGTGTAGGCAACCTTTGCATCGGAGGGCGCGAGGAACACGATCTGAACATCGCCTGGAGACCATCCCCTGGATTCCAGCGCCGCAAGAATGAGCTGATGCCCGATCGAGCCGCGACCGGTCGCGATTTTCTTTCCTTTCAACTCCTCAAAGCCGTGAATGCGAGAATCGCGCGGGACAAGGATCGCGAGACCTTCCCGGCTCTGCCGGATTGCGCCGATCGCTCTTACGGGCACGCTGGCGGCTGCGGCGAAAGTAAATGGTGCGTCGCCGACCAGCCCGGTTTCGATCGCGCCTGCGCCAAGTGCCTCCAGCAGCGGCGCGGCGGCCGGAAATTCCTTCCATTCGATCTTGTACGGCACATCCTTCAGCGCGCCGGCCGCTTCCATCACGGCCTGGGAATTGCCCTTTTGATCGCCGACCCGCAAGGTCGTTTGCGCAGAGGCGGAAGTGATCGCGCTCAGCAACAGGCCCGCAACGAAAATACTTCGCATCATTCCGCCGCAACTCCTTTTGCGGCGTGACGCTCGGCGATCAGCTTGCGTGTCAGGGGAATGAGTTCACGGCCATATTCGATGGCGTCGATCAAGGGATCGAAACCGCGAATAAGGAAGTGGCTGACACCCAAATTGTAGTAATCGCCAAAGACTTCGGCGACCTGCTCGGGCGTTCCGACCAGCGCGGTGGTAT
The DNA here is from genome assembly GCA_028290165.1 of Bradyrhizobium sp. The sequence continues at coordinate 9,656 of JAQGKJ010000864.1, forward strand.
TGCTGTTGGCACCGGTCAGCCTGGCGATCTCCGTCCAGAGCCGCTTGTCGATCCGGGTGCCCTGCTCCGCCAGCGCCAGCAGCCGGCGGGCGCCTGCGGTCGCATGACCGTCGGCCGGCTTGCGGTAACCGGTCTTGTCCTGCAGCGCAGTGGCGCGCGCCAGAATCTCATCCGCCTTTGCCCAGGCCTTTTCCTCGGTGTCGGCGAGGATGGGGCGCACCGACAGGCTAAAGCGTGGTGTGGGGCGTCCGTACCTTGCAGCCGAGGCGCGAACCCGCGAGGTCACGTCGCGCACCTGAGCGTAGGATTCGCCCCAGAGCGCGAATGTGTCGGCATGCTTGCCCGCGACCTCGATCGCGGCATCGGATGCGCCGCCGACGAAGATTGGAATGCCTTCGGTGCGATAGGGCTTGATCTGCGAGAAGCCGTTTTCAACCTTGTAATATCTGCCGTGATACGAAAACGGTTTCTCGCTTGTCCATTCGGCTCGAACGACCTGCAGAAATTCGTCGGTGCGGGCGTAACGCTCGTCCTTGTCGTCGATGATGTTTCCATCCTGCTTCAGCTCGGTAGCATTGCCCCCGGTGATCACATGCAGGGCGACTCGGCCGCCGGAAAGTTGATCTACGGTGGCAAGCTGACGGGCGATCAACGTCGGTGCGGTAAAGCCCGGCCGTTGCGCAATCAAGACATTAAGCCGGTCGGTCACGCCAAGCACGTGCTGGCCGACCTGCAGGCCATCCGGCGAAGTGGAGTGAAATGCCAACAGCGCCCGATCGAAGCCTGAGGATTCGTGTGCTTTTGCGACGGTTTCGATGTAATGGCGATCGAGCACAGGCCCGCTACGCACGATGGCCTCGGACGAATTGTTGTTGGTGATGTATCCGATGAATTCCACTGACATTGGCAGCTCCCGTTCTGGTTTATTTCCGCGATCGCTCAGATGCCGAGCGCCAGCCGCCCGGCATTCAGGCGCGTTGCATCATCCTGAGGCGTGTGGACACGCCCGCACAGGACGTCGCGATAATGCCGCTCAAGCGGGTTGGCTCGGCTCAGGCCATGGTTGCTGGTGAGCGACAGCGCGTCTTCGACGACGGCGACCGCGTTATTGGTGACGGTCAGCTTGACGATGTTGGATTCGGATGCACTGAGAACAACGCCGTCATCGTAGTCTCCGGCGAAACTATCGATCAGCCGCGCATTGACGGCGAGGCGCGCTTCGATGCCGCCGACGATCTCTTGCGTCCGCGGCAGCGTGGCAAGCGACGCGCCGAGGTTGGATGGCACGCGATCCCTGAGAAAATCGATCAGCCAGTCGCGCGCCGCACGGGCGACGCCGTCGTAAATCGCGGCAACAAAGATCGCGTGGACGGTGGATTGAGTGAAATCGGGCACCAGCCATTCGTCCGGCTTGCGAACATCGATTTCATGATCGAGCGGGAACACGACGTCGTCAAACACGATGTCATGGCTGCCGCTGGCGCGCAGCCCGAGATGATTCCAGGTCTCGACGATGCGCGTCCCCGGCAAACCCGCCGGAACAAGAAACAGGCCGACGCGCGGGTCCGGTTCATCCGTTTTCGCCCACACCGCGTACCATTTCAGGATCGGCGCTCCGGTCGAATAGATCTTGCGGCCGCTGAGCCGCCATCCGGTCTCGGTCCTGCGCGCGATCGTTGCCGGAAGACCGCCGCGCGATGGCGAGCCGAGATCGGGCTCGACACGGAGCGCGTTGATCAGTGCCACGCCTTCGACGGTTTCGCGCGCCAGCTTGCGGGCGAGACGACCCGGCCAACGCGTGCTCCTCGCCATCACCAGATGCTGAATGTAATGCATCGACAACACCAGCGCGGTCGATGGATCGGCTTTTCCGAAGATGTTGACGACGCGAGCGGCCTCGAGTGCGCCGGCGCCAGCCCCGCCCAGCGCCGTTGGCACGGTCAACGCCAGTAATCCTGTCTCGGACAGTTGGCTGAAATTCTCGAACGGAAAACTCGCGTCGCGATCATGCGCGGCCGCTCGCGCGGCAAATTCGGAAGCGAGCAGGTTTGCAAGATCGAAGGTGGTCGCAGTTGCGTCCATCGGAAACTCTTTGCGGACAGCGCTCACCATGTTGCGTCCAATCCGAGTAGCCCCAGAATGTTCCGGCGCAGCTCCGCCAATTTGGGATCTCCCCGGTGTCGGGGATAGGGACGGTCGACGGCGATGTCGGCTTTGACGCGCGCAGGCCGGTCACTGAATACGATCACGCGATTGGCCAGAAACACGGCCTCCTCCACGTCATGGGTTACCAGTAGCGTCGTGAATCCATTCCGCTGCCAAAGCGAGGCGATTTCCGCCTGCATGGCGATGCGCGTCAACGAGTCGAGCTTGCCGAGAGGCTCGTCGAGAATGAGTATTTTGGGGTCGTTGACCAGCGCTCGCGCCAGCGCAACCCGCTGCGCCATGCCGCCCGAAAGCTGATGCGGATAGGCATTGCGAAATGCCGAGAGGCCGACGAGATCGATCGCCGCGTCGACGCGGTGACGCTGGCTCTTTAGAATGCCCTGGGCTTCGAGGCCAAGCGCGACGTTGTCCCAGACGGTTCTCCATGGAAACAGCGTCGGATCCTGAAACACCACGACCCGCGAAGGAAATGGCCCGGTGATTGGATCGCCGCCTTCCCGCAAGATGCCCGACCGCGGCGGCTCAAGTCCCGCGACCAGGCGCAGCAGAGTCGATTTGCCGCATCCGGACGGACCAAGCAACGCGACGAATTCGCCCGGTTCAGCACTGAAGCTGACGTCATCCAGAACCGGGAGGACGGCGCCGTCGATGTCGAAGGCATGGCTTACGGCTTCGACATCCAGCGAAGCTCCAGCCGCAGCAGGTAAAGCACGTTCGGCAATCGCGAGCGCTACCATTTCACGACCCCTTTTTGCCAGATCAACAGCCGGTCGCGTGTCCTGAACAGCAGCGTGATCGCGCCCGAGCACAACAACGACATCACGATCAACGCCGCATACATGTTCGAATAGGCCGCCCAGCCCTGGGCCCATTGCAAATACCAGCCGAGCCCGGCCTTGACGCCGATCATCTCGGCGACGACCAGCACGGCGAAGGACGATCCGAGGCCCATGAACAGGCCGACGAAGACGTGCGGCAGCGCCGCGGGAATGGCGACTTTCAGGACGAGAAACGCTGGCTTGGCCCCGAGGGTCCGCGCCACATCGTAATAGGCGTCGCTGACGCTCGCGACACCGGACCAGGTCAGTACCGTGACCGGAAACCCCGTCGCCAGCGCGATCAGAAACGTGCTTGCGCTCCAGCTCGACGGAAAGGTAAAGAACGCAAACGGAAGCCATGCGGTAGCCGGCAGCGGTCCAATGAATCGCAACACCGGATGCACCCAGTAGCCGACGCTGCGCGACCATCCAATCGATACGCCGGTCAGGAAGCCGACGGCTGCTCCAATCGCGTAGCCGCCGAGCTGAAGCTTTACGGACGCAAAAACGCTGTCGAGCAGTTTTGGAAGGTCATCGGTATAGACTTCGACGATCGCCTGCGGCGGCGGAAAGAACGGCAGCGGCAGCCAGGAAAATTTCGCGGTAGCGACCTCCCACAGCGTCAGGAACAACCCGAGCGCCAGCAGCCAAGGCGCACGAGCTTGCAAGCCGGCTCCGAAACGGCCGAGCAACTTGGCACTCGCCATTGCTGCAGCGATGCCTCCGGCAATGACAAAAGCGGCGACAGCAAGCGCGTGGGTACGCGACCAATCGCCGAGATCCTCCCACCACAGGCACGAGAGCCCGAAGCCGACCCATGCCACGCTTGCGAACACGCCGGTTCCGTTTTCCAGAAGTGACGCGGGAAGCGACAGCGGACGTCCTGCGAACGCCGCGCCCTCCTCCACCGATTGCGGGATCGCGACCGCTTTAGACGCCGAATACGTCGACATAGATCCGCTCCGCAAATTTCGCCGTGTCGGTGCTGGGCTTGAAGACGGAGACGAGCTTCAGATCGTCCGCATACGCCTTCAATTCCTGCTTGAGCACGTCGCCGACGGGATGGTGATGATGGGTGTGATAGCGGACCATCGCCTGCAAATCCGCGGGGCTCGCCGCCTTGGGCGCGTAGGGCTGGAACGACGCCGCGGCCTTGTCCGGGTTCTGCGAGGTAAACATCGCCGCATCGAGCAGTGCTTGCGTGACGGCGCGCGCAACCTGCGGCTCGTCGCGCACAAGACTGCCGCGCAATCCGACGATGCAGCAGGTCTTGTCCTTGTAGTCGCCATCCAGATTGGAGGCGACTTCCTTGTAGGCAGGGTCCTTCAGCCAAAGATAGGCGATCGGATCAGCGGCGAGGAACGCCTGGACTTCGCCCTTCTCGACGGCAAGCTGCAAGAGATAGCCCGGATAGTCCCGCCAATCGACGTCCTTGTTGGGATCGATACCCTGCTTGGCAAGCTGGATCGAGAAGAAATTCTTGTCCGGCCCTGCCAGATCCCCGACTGCGACGATCTTGCCTCTGATGTCGGCAAGCCTGTCGACGCCCGAATTGGCGCGCGATAGAACGCGCATGCAGCCGCCGTGGGTTCCGGCGGCGATCTTGACATCAAATCCCTGTTCGAGCGGCTTCAGCCAGCGCAGTGCCATGCCGAGGCCCGCATCGGTTTTGCCGGTCGCAATCGCTTCCAGCAATTGGTCGGTCGAACCGCTGTAATTGACCAACTCGACGTCCAGGTTTTGCTTTCGGAAGAAGCCGTGGTCGATCGCCACCGGAAGCGGCGCGAGGCAGACCGCGCCGGCGTTCCAGGACAGTTTCAGCTTTCGTGGCGCGCCGGCCAGCGGCG
>JAQGKJ010000871.1 GCA_028290165.1 Bradyrhizobium sp.
CTTGCCGAAGATGATGTCGCCGAGTTGCTTCGGGCTGCCGACATTGATCGGCTCGCCGGCGATTTCCTGGATCTCGGCTTCGACCCGCGCGGCGGTCTGGGCGAACTCGCCGGACAGTCGCGACAGCACCTGGCGGTCGATCGAGATGCCGCGGCGTTCCATGCGCGCCAGCACGGAAATCAGCGGCCGCTCCAGCGTCTCGTAGACGGTCGTCATGCGCTCGGCGACTAGGCGCGGCTTGAGCACGCGCCACAGCCTCAAGATCACGTCGGCGTCCTCGGCCGAATAGGCGGTCGCCTTGTCGATCGCGACCTGGTCGAAGGTCAGCTTGCCCTTGCCGCTGCCGATCAATTCGCCGTGGCTGATGCTGGCATGGCCGAGCCAGGTTTGGGCCAATTGGTCGAGCCCGTGCGAATTGCGGCCGGCGTCGAGCGCGTACGACATCAGCTGCACGTCGTCATGGTTGCGCAGCACGATGCCATGCTGCGCGAACATCACGGCGTTGAATTTCAGGTTGAAGCCGATCTTCAAGATCCCCTGCGATTCGAGTAGCGGCCGCAACGCCTCCAGCGCGTCTTCCGTCTTGATCTGGTCCGGCGCGAGACCGGCGGCGAACAGGCCTGAGCCATCGCCGGACTGTTTGTGGCCGAGCGGGACATAGCAGGCGTCGTTGGGTACAAGCGCCAGCGCAATGCCGCAGATCTCCGCCTGCATCGGATCGATCGAACTGGCCTTGGCCTCGATCGCGAGATGGCCGACATCGTGCACCCGCGCGAGCCAGGCGTTGAGCTGTTCCAGGCTTCTGATGGTCTGGTACTTGCCGCGATCGAGCGGCGTTTTGCGCGCCGCCTCGGCGCGGGCGGCGGCAAGCGAAATAGGAGTGCCCTTCAGGCTCCCAGCCTTGTCCGCTTTGCCAGCAGGGCCGCCGGCGGGCGAGGGCTTGCCCCGGGCCTGATCCGGGGCCGCTTTCTCGGCGAACAAATCGCCACTCGCTGCGCTCTGGGGGACGTTGCCGGACTCGTCGACCTTTTCCGCCAGCGGCAGCGAGGCAAAAACGCTCGAGCCGCTCTTCATTCCGCCGTCGGCTTCCACATCCGCCGGATCGACCTGAGAATATTCGGCCACCCTTCGCGTCAGCGAGGAAAACTCCATCGCCTTCAGAAACGCGATCAGCTTGCGCGCATCGGGTTCGTGCACCGCCAGTTCATCGAGCGGCGCCTCCAGCGTGACCCTGTCGTCGAGCAGCACCAGTTGCCGCGAGATCCGCGCCTTCTCGGCATTCTCAATCAGCGCCTCGCGCCGCTTCGGCTGCTTTATTTCGCCGGCGCGCAACAGCAGTGTCTCGAGATCGCCGTATTCGACGATCAGTTGCGCGGCGGTCTTGACGCCAATCCCCGGCACGCCCGGCACGTTGTCGGTGGAATCCCCCGCCAGCGCCTGCACCTCGACCACCTTGGCCGGCGGCACGCCGAATTTCTCGATCACTTCAGCAATGCCGATGCGGCGGTCCTTCATGGTGTCGAACATGGTCACCTTGTCGGTGACGAGCTGCATCAGGTCCTTGTCGGAGGAAACGATGGTTGTCGTGGCGCCAAGCTCGCCGGCCTCGCGGGCGTAAGTGGCGATCAGATCGTCGGCCTCGAAACCGACCTGTTCGAGGCAGGGCAGGTCGAAGGCGCGCACCGCCTCGCGGATCAGCGGAAATTGCGGAATCAGGTCGTCCGGGGCGGGCGGCCGGTGCGCTTTATAATCGGGATAAAGCTTGTTTCGGAAGGTGATCTCGGACTTGTCGAACACGATGGCGAGGTGGGTCGGCCGGTTGTCCGGCGGCATCTCGCGCAACAGCTTCCACAGCATGTTGCAGAAGCCCAGCACGGCATTGACCTGCAATCCGTCGGATTTGCGGTTCAGCGGCGGCAGCGCGTGGTAGGCGCGGAAAATATAGGAGGAACCGTCGACCAGGAAGACATGGTCGCCCTTGGCGGGGGATTTGACGGCAACGGTTTTGGCGGCGGTATTTGGGGAGGTTTTCGGCATGGCCGAAACTTAAGGATTTTTGCGGCGATTGACAGCCTTTGGAGTGCGATTTTTGGGTATTACTGTCAGACTGTCATCACCCGCGAAGGCGGGTGATCCAGTACGCCGCGGCTTATCGATTCATCACTGATGGCTCTGGAATACTGGGTCGCCCGGTCAAGCCAGGCGATGACATCTTGCTTCTGGTGCGAAGACCTACTCTGCCGCTTGCAATACGCGGCTTGCCTTTTTTGGTGCGATCCAGAACGCGGCGGGGCGTTCGAACAGGAAATTGGCGCCGGCCTTGAGCGCCAGCCGCCAAATCGCCAGCGCTCCGAACACGCCGACAATGGTGACGATCAGCGACATTGCCCCGATGTCAGGGATTAATCCTGATCGCAGCAGCAGCGTCCGCGTCACCGCCATCGGCAGGAAGAACGCCAGATAAATGACGATGGAATGCTCGCCGCAAAACCGCAGGAAATTGAGCCAATGGGCCCGCGCCAGCAGTGTGCCTGTCGTGACGATGGCGCAAGCGCCCGCAAGCCCTGATATGAGCGAGATCAGCGGCCATTCGCTGAAGCCGGACGCCACCAGGCTGCCGTTGATCAGCGCCCATAGTGCCAGTGCCGCGAGCGCCGATACGGGCCGCGCCCGCGCGCGGTCGGACAAGGCGAACACGTAAGTCGCGAACCAATAACCAGAATAGAAGTAGACGAAGCGCGCGCAAGACTCGTCGATCACGGTCCAGCCGGTGGCGACATGCGCCATCTCCAGCAGTGCCGCCAGGGCCCAGATTGCCAGCGGCGGCATTTTGCGGGTCGCCTTGGTGACCACAAAGAACACCGGCAGCAGATAGATGAACCACAAGGTGCCGAACGGCTCGATGAACGATTCGAGATACAGATAGCCGACATGGGCCCAGCTGGATTCGGCGGCAAACGACGGCGCCTTGAAGCCGAACTGGATGGTCACCCACAGCAGGTAGAAATAGGCGAAGTGCACGACTTTGCGGTCGAGAAAAATGCGCCAGTCGCGGTCGATCACGACCGACAGGAACAGGCCCGAGATCAGGAAGAAATCCGGCATCCGGAACGGTTTTGCGAAGGCGACCAGGACATGCATGAAGCCACTTTGGCCGGCGGCCGCCTCGACGCCCAGCACCGAATGCATCATCACCACCATGACGATGCAGATGCCCTTGGCGTAGTCCACCCAGTCGACGCGTCCCGCCATAAGCGGCGTGGAACGCTCGGTGACGGCGGATGTGCCGTTTGGTGTCATGGTGTCCCTTTTCGGCGCGGCGAGGCCGCATCATCGGCCCGATCCGTTGCGATCTCCTTTATTCATACAAATGACATGCCGATTTCCGGAACTTGCCGATCTCCCCTCGGCCGGGAAAATGGGGCGGCGCGCGGTCGGTCGCGAGCCAATTTATTGAACGTGCGCCTGGTCTGATCGCCAAACCGCTTACACTTTGGCGGATCATGCGCTAAGACGCGCTCACAAAACCGGGCTGGACGTTAACCATTTTCGACGGGTTTTTTGATGCGAATCGCGATGATTGGCACGGGCTATGTGGGGCTGGTGTCCGGCGCCTGTTTTGCCGATTTCGGCCACCAGGTCACCTGCGTCGACAAGGACGCCGACAAGATCGCGGCCTTGCGCCGTGGCGAAATCCCGATTTTCGAGCCGGGCCTTGATGGGCTGGTAGATTCCAACGTCAAGGCCCGACGGCTGGATTTTGCCACCGATCTCGCCGCGCCGGTGGCGCAAGCCGATGCGGTGTTCATCGCGGTCGGCACGCCGTCGCGGCGCGGCGACGGCCATGCCGATCTGACCTATGTCTATACCGCCGCGCGCGAGATCGCGGCGGCGATCGAGGGGTTCACGGTTGTCATCACCAAATCGACCGTGCCGGTCGGCACCGGCGACGAAGTCGAGCGGCTGATCAAGGAAACCAACCCGTCGGCCGACGTGGTGGTCGCCTCCAACCCCGAATTCCTGCGCGAGGGTGTGGCGATCCGCGACTTCAAATTTCCCGACCGCATCGTGGTCGGCACCTCGGATGAGCGGGCGCGGAAGGTGCTCAGCGATATCTACCGGCCCCTGTCGCTCAATCAAGCGCCGCTGATGTTTACGGAGCGGCGCACCGCGGAACTGATCAAATACGCCGCCAACGCATTCCTCGCCACCAAGATCACCTTCATCAACGAAATCGCCGATCTCGCCGAGAAGGTCGGC
>JAQGKJ010000883.1 GCA_028290165.1 Bradyrhizobium sp.
GAGATCAAGAATGATCAGGGCGGGATCCTGGGCCAGCAAATCGAGCCCGATCTTGCCGTTTGAGGCTTCCAGGATCTCGTAGCCCTGCGTGGTCAAGCCCATCCGCAGCAGTTTGCGGATCGGCGGCTCGTCGTCGATGACCAGGACCTTGATCGGCGTGTCGTTCATGCGGCGGTGTCCAGCGCGTTGGATGCCGCCGGAATCGGCAACCGGATGGTCAGCACGGCGCCCCGACCATCGGTGCGGTTGGATGCCGAGATCGTGCCATGCATGGCCTCGACAAAGCCGCGGGAGATCGCAAGCCCGAGGCCGGTGCCGGGACGGACATGATCGCCCTTTTGAGCGCGATAGAATTTGTCAAACACGCTCTCCAGCTCCGCCGGCGGAATGCCGTCGCCTTCGTCGATGACGTGCAGCAAGACCTGATCCTTATCCCGCTGGCTCCTGATCGATATCGTGGTGCCGGCGGGCGAATATTTCGCCGCATTGTCCAGCAGGTTGAACAGCACCTGCTCGAACAATACCGCGTCGAGTTCCAGCATCGGCAGATCGGCGGCGAGCTCAAGCGAGACCCTGTGCTGCGCCAGAATCTTGCCGGCGCGCCGCAGCGCGCTGCCGACAATTTCGCCGATATCGTGCGGCGCCGTATTCGGCACGATGGCGCCCGACTCCAGCTTGGTCATGTCGAGCAGATTGGCGATGAACCGGTTGAGGCGCTCGGACTCGTCGATCACGGTGGCGAGCAGATCCCGCTTTTGCGCGTCCGTCAGGCCGCTGGCGAGATCGCGCATCGTCGAGGCGGCGCCGAGAACCGATGCCAGAGGCGTCTTGAGATCATGCGAGATCGAGGTCAGGAGCGCCGAGCGCAGGCGCTCGGATTCCACGGTGCGCTTGACCCGATCCATGTCTTCGACCAGCAGCACCCGTTCGATCGCAAGCGCGCCCTGATCCATCAGCGCGTCGAGCAGGCGGCGCTGGTCCGGCGTCAGCAGCGGCCCGGTCCTGTCGTCGTCGATGCCGATGACGCCGATTGGCCCGCGTCCGGTTCGCATCGGCAGGAACAGCCGCTTGGCACCCGGCAGCGTTTCCGAACCGCGTCCCGCCGGGCGGTCGTTGCCCCAGGCCCAGTTCGCGGCGGCGAGGTCCGCCTTGTCGAGCTCATCCTCGGGCGGATAGCCCGCCTTCACGGTCAGGACGCCGTCCTCGGGCAACAGCAGCACAACCCGCACCTTCAGCATCAGCGCCGTCTGGTAGGCGGTCGCCCACAACACATCGTCCAGCGTCGCGGTGCCCGCGAGCTTGCGGCTGAAGGCGTAAAGCGATTCCGTGGTCCGCACCCTGCCGATCGCCGAGTCGGCCTGGGTGCGCACGCGCGCGGCGACGTTGGAAACCAGAATCGCGATCAGCATGAAGAAGAAGAACGCCGCGATATTGGTCGGATCGGTGATGGTGAAGGTGTAAAGCGGCGGCAGGAAGAAGAAATTGTAGCACAGCGACGCCACGACGCTGGCGAGCAGCGATGGCCACAGGCCGAAGCGAACCGCGACACTCACAACCGCCGTCAGGAACACGAGATCGACATTCCTGATGCCGAACCACAGCTGGATCAGTTCCGCAGCGCCAAGTCCGATTGCCACGATCGCGAGGGCCATCAAATAAGACTTGGGATCGAATGGCTTGGTTGGCTCAGCCGTGCGCACGGTCTTCCGTGGGACGGGCTCGGCTGCGAGTTCGTCGCCGCCGATCACATTGACGCTGATATTGCCGGCCCGCCGTACCAGGTCGTGCACCACCGACCCGCGCGTGAGTTCAAACCACCAGGAGCGCGTCGACTTGCCGATGATGATCTGGGTCACGTTGCTGGCTTGCGCGAAGTTGATGAGGTCGTCCGCGATGCGGCGCCCGACGCCGGGAATGGTGAGCGCCTCGCCTCCCAGCGCTTCCGCCAGACGCAGCGTGTCGGCAAGCCGGTCGCGCTGCTCGTCGGTCAATTGCAGGCTGCGCCGCGTCTCGATGCTGATGGCGGTCCAGGGCGCGTGCAGCCGGTCCGCCAGCCGCTTGGTGTAGCGCACAAGCCCCGCCGCGCGCGGGTCCTCGCTGAGACAGACCAGGATGCGCTCGCCCGCCGCCCACGGGCCGGCGATCGCGTTGGCCTGCATATGGGTGAGCAGCTGTTCGTCGACCCGCTCGGCGGTGCGTCTGAGCGCCAGCTCGCGCAGCGCGGTCAGATTGCCCGGCGAGAAATAATGCTCGAGCGCGCGCTCGGCCTGCTTGGGGACGTAGACCTTGCCCTCTGTCAGCCGCTGAATCAGGTCGTCCGGCGTCAGATCGATCAATTCGATCGCGTCGGCGCGGTCGAATACCGAATCCGGCACGGTCTCGCGCACTCGCACATGCGTGATCTGGGCGACCACGTCGTTGAGGCTCTCGATGTGCTGGATATTGACCGCGGTGTAGACGTCGATGCCGTGAGAGAGCAGTTCCTCGACGTCGAGATAGCGCTTCGGATGGCGGCTGCCCGGTGCGTTGGTGTGGGCGAGCTCGTCGACCAGCGCGATCTGCGGATGGCGCGCAATCAGCGCGTCGAGATCCATCTCCT
>JAQGKJ010000004.1 GCA_028290165.1 Bradyrhizobium sp.
ATTGCCCTCGGTCTTGCCGATGACAGCGATGACCTCGTCGGCGCCGAACTTGCCGGCCGCAATCAATCCCTCCAGCCCGCTCGCATCCTGCACGGTCTTCAGTTCGACTTTTGCAACTTCAATCGCCATTCGCTGGAAACTCCCTTATTCGCTTTTTCTTGGTTTCATCGCATCCGCGGCCGGTGTTCGCCGCGCAGCATCTTTTCATAGCCCTCGCCGCGGTCAATCATCGGCGGCGGGTTATTTCGGACTTTTGCCAATTCAGCCCGGCGCTGTCTTGTCGCCGCCTCGTCGATCACGGGCTCGCCGCCAGTGCCTGCGCCCGTGAACACGACGCCATAATCGGCTTCGGCGCTTGCGAGCGACACTCTACCCTCGATGACGTCGCACAACACCAGTTCCAATTCGCGCTTTAGCGGATCGCCCCAGCCGCCGCCGCCGGTCGTCACCACGCGAACGACCTGTCCTTTCAGGACAGTTTCGCCATCAACCAAGCCGCCGAGATCGTAACCTTCGCCTTCGGCGTCGACCGTGACACAGAACGGCTGGCCGGCCTTGCCGCCGTTCAGGCCGTAGCACCCCAGCCGTACCCGATCGGCGGTGACGATGGTGCGGCAATCGACCAGCGCGCGATACTGCTTTTCGTAGCCCTGCCCGCCGCGACGCAGACCGGCGCCGCCGGAATCGGTGCGCAGCGCCAGCTTCTCGACCAACAGCGGAAACCGGGTCTCGGTGAATTCGGCGGGCTGGTTGCGCGAATCCGGCACGATATGGATCGCGTCATTGCCATCAGCGTAATAGCGCCCGCCGGAGCCGCCGCCCAGCACCTCGCGCGACAAAAACGTCTTGCCGTCGAGATCGGTGCCAAAGAAACCCGTGTAGCGGATGGTTTCCTGGTCGGCTGGCATGCGCCCGTCGACCGCCTGCGCAACCACGCCCGCCAGCAGGCCGAGGCACCGCAACAGCACGAAAGACCGCGCGTTGGTCGCCGCCGGCCATTCCGGCGTGATCAGCGTGCCCTTTGGCGGAAAAATCACCTCGAACACTTCGCAGACGCCTTCGTTGACGTGGATTTCCGCGGCGCGTTCGGGCGTATCAGCAAGGTTGCGCAGGATCGGCGCGATCCACTTGATCAGGAACGCGCCGTCGGCATAGTCGGCGGGCCAATTGATCGGGCCGGTCGATTGCGGATCGGTGCCGTTGAAGTCGAGCGTGATCTTGCCGCCCTTTTTTGTCATTTTTAGCGCGATCTTGTGCAGCTTGGGATCGGTGATTCCGTCATGCTCGACGTAATCTTCCCAGGCATATTCGCCGTCGGCGATTTTTACGAGCAGCTCGTTGCGATAGATGTCGCGGCATTTCTCCAGGATGGCCTGAAAGCAGGCCTCGACCTGTTCCTTGCCGAAGCGCTCGAACATCCCGGCCATCCGCCGCGCGCCCATCAGGCAGGCCTGGATTTCGCTATCGAGATCGGCCGACAGCATTTCGGGCACGCGGGTGTTGCGGCGGACGATGGTGAACACCGCATCATTTCGCACGCCTTCGCTATAAATCTTCACCGGCGGAATCGCGATGCCTTCCTCGAACACGGTGGCAGCCGTCCCCGGCATCGAACCGGGCACCCGCCCGCCGACGTCGTCATGATGACCGAACGCCTGGATGTAGGCGACCACTTCGCCCTGGTGAAACACCGGCACCGTGCTGCAGAGATCGGGCAAGTGCCCGATCGAGCCTTCGGTCAAATAGGTATCGTTCATCAGGAAGACGTCGCCGGGCTTCATCGTCTCGGGCGGAAAATCCCGCACCACGCCGTTCGGCATCGCCGAATAGGAACGCCCGGTGAGCTTGCGGCAGTAGCGGTCGAACAGTCCGACGCGGAAATCATGGGCTTCGCGGATCATCGGCGAGCGCGCGGTGCGCTCGATGGCGTATTCGATCTCGGCCTCGATCGAGTTCAGCGTGCCTTCGACGATCTGCAGCACGATCGGATCGACCGCTATCGCTTCGCGCAGCGGCGCGGTCGGCCATGGATGCGCGGTAGAATGGATGTTCATCGCGATGTCTCCTGCGATGAGGCGGAACGGATCACAAGAATGCCGTGCGGATCAACCTCGAGATATTGACCGGGAAATACCACCGTCGTTGAGCCGAATTCCTCGATCACCGCAGGTCCATTGACGCGGCCGCCCGATGGCAGCGATGCGCGATCATAGACCGGCGTTTCCTGGAAGGCGCTGCCGAAATAGACGGCTCGACGGCCTTTCGCCGTCGGCTTGCCCTCGCGTGTCACGAGTTTCGGCAGTTGCGGCCGCTCGATCACCCCAAAACCGGAGACGCAGAGATTGACCAGCTCGATCTTCTGCTGGCCCGCGTAATTATAGCCGAAGGTTTTCAGATGGACCGCGTTGAACGCGCCGATCAATCCTGCGAGGAACGATGCGTCGACGGCACCGCCGGGGGCTGTGACGCGCACTTCCATCGACTGGCCGGCGTAGCGAACATCCGCCTCTCGGACCAGCCTGATGCGCGACGAATCGATGCCATCGCGCATCAGCGTTGCAGTCGCGTCGCGCTCCAGCGCGGCATAGCGCGCGGCGACGTCGGCCAGATCGATCGTCTCCTCGTGCATCACCTTGGTGACGATGTGATCGGTGCGCCAGTCCACCGCGAGCAGGCCGAAGGCCGAGAGATTGCCGGGATTTGGCGGCACGATGCAGGCCTTCATGCCCAAGAGATCCATCACAGCGGCGGATTGCGCCGGTCCCGCGCCGCCAAACGACAACAATGCGAAAGCGCGCGGATCGATACCGCGCTGGATCGTCATCTGCCGGATCGCGTTGGCCTGGCTCCAGTTCGCGATCTCGATGATGCCGCTGGCAAGTTGCTCGACGCTCATATTGCCCGGCAGCCTTGCTGCGAGCGCCCCGATGCCGCCGCGCGCGCGCGCGACATCGAGCGCAATGCCGCCGCCGATCAGCGACGGCGGAATCCGCCCCAGCACCAGATTGGCGTCGGTGATGGTCGGCTCGTTGCCGCCGTTCGGATAGCACATCGGCCCGGGCTCGGCACCGGCGCTGCGCGGGCCGACCTTGAGATGGCCTTCCCTGCTGATCCAGGCGATCGAACCGCCGCCGGTGCCAATGGTCTCGATGTCGATCATCGGAATCCGCACCGGAAACGGACCGACCGATCCGCCATTGGTGACTTGCGGCTTGCCGCCTTCGATCAGGCAAAGGTCGGTCGAGGTGCCGCCGGCATCCAGCGTCACCAGATCCGGAAAGCCCGCGATGTCGGCAATGACGGCTGAGCCGAGCGCACCGGCCGCCGGACCCGAGAGCGCCGTGGTGATCGGCTTGCGCACCACCTGATCGGCGCTGGCGACGCCGCCGCTCGACTGCATCACCAGGAACGGCTTGTCCTGCAAGCCAGTTCCGAGTTCCTGATGCACGCGCTTGAGATAGCGTTCCATATGCGGCTTGACGAAGGCGTCCACCAGCGTGGTCACCGCGCGCTCATATTCGCGATATTCCGGCAACACGACGCAAGACAGCGACAAGGTCGCGTCCGGATATTCTTCCATGACGATTTCGGCGGCGCGGCGCTCATGGGTGTCATTGGCGTAGGAATGCAACAGACAGATGCCGATGGCGCGCACGCCATGGGCGCGAAAATATCGCGCGCCCTCGCGCACGCTGGCCTCATCGAGCGGGCGCAATTCGTGCCCGCGAAAATCCAGCCTGCCACCGGCTTCGCGGACGAATTGCAGCGGCACGATACGATCGGGCTTGACCCAAAAGTAAGAGTTTCCGTAGCCCTCCGGCACCGACTGCCGCGCGATTTCAAGGATGTGGCGGAAGCCCGCATTGACGATCAATCCCAACGAATTGATCTCGCCCTGCAGCAGCGCGTTGGTGGCGACCGTGGTGCCATGCGCCAGGCCCGCGACACTTTCCGTTGTCGCGCCCGAAGCGGCAAGAATCTTGTTGACGCCGCGCAACAGGCCGATCGCGGGGTTTGCCGGCGTGCTCGCAACCTTGGTGACCTCGGTCGCGCCGGAGATGACATCGACCGACACGATATCGGTGAACGTTCCGCCGGTGTCGATCCCAATGCGAAGGCGCGCAGCCGCAGAATGACCAGACATACTCCGCACCATTCTCCACGAGGGTTCAAGGGAATGCCGGGATGCGCCGGCATCATCGGCGTAACCGCACGGCCGGCAGAATGGTCAAGCGGTTCGGTCGAGTCAAAAGCCGAATATCGATGGCACTATCGGAAATTCCGATCCAGCGAATCCGCTTAAAATGCCTATGCTTTCAGCATCTCTCTCAATCTCAGCAGCGCCGCTTCCTTGCGCCGCGACATCGGTTCGCGCCGCCGAAACAGGCTGAATGCGACATTACGCGCCGGTTGAATCGAAAGTGCCTTCAACAATCCCAACGTGACTTCATTTTCCGCACAGGCGCGCGGGACGATGGCAATTCCGCCTTCCGACTGCACAATCATCTTGATGGTCTCGATATTGTCGACCACTCCCAGAATATTGGGCTTGATACCGAGGTCAGTGAACAGCGAGAGCACGACCTGACCGTATCCCACCGTCAATTCGCTCATGATGATGGGTTCGGCGACCAGCCGGCCGATATCGACCGGCTGCTTCGAGCGTGTCAGCGCGTGCTTTGGATGGGTGATTAATGCCATCTCGGCATCGATCAGCCGGTCGAACACCAGCCCTGCCGGCAATCGGTCCGGATCCGATTCAATCGCAATACCCGCATCGATCTTCTCTTCGTGGAGTTCGTTGAAGATGTTCTTGGTCGGCGCGGTCAGAATTTCCAGCCTGACACCCGGAAGATCATTCTTGAGATCCGCGAACATGCGCGGAATGAAGATCTGCGCCATGCCCGACCCCATGGCGATGGTCAGGGTATCCTGCAGCACGCCGCGCAGCCGCCGGGCGGTGTCCGACAGACTGAGCAGATCGCCCATCACCCGTTCGGATTCGTACAAGAAGGTGCGACCGCGGTCGGTCGATTCGATGCCGCGCGATGTGCGGCGAAACAGCTCGAAGCCGATTTCTTCCTCGAGCAATTTGACCTGCTCGCTGACCGCCGACTGCGAAATATTCAACCGCTTCGCCGCCTTGGTGAAGCTGCGTTCCTTGTAGACCGAAAGTGCATAACGCAGTTGGCGGAAATCCAAAGCCTAATCCCTCAAGTAGCCGGCATTTTCGGCACTTCGAAATAGCGGCGCCTGTCGACCTGGGCCTCGGCGATCAGCCTGCCTTTTCGAATCACCCAGCGGCGCGGAGATCTTGTCGCAAAGGCCTCGCGCGCGTCGCGGGCGTCCAGCACCACCAGATCCGCCACCGCGCCGACCGCCACGTGAAAATCGGGAGCGCGCAACGCTTTCGCGCCGTTGCTGGTGACCATATCCATCACGGTGAGAATCTCGGGCGGCTGGCTCATGTGCGAGGCATGACAGAGCAGGAATGCGATCTCAAGCGGATCGTTCTGGCCGAAGGGATAAAAGGTGTCGTGCACGCAGTCCTGCCCGCAGGCGACGTTGACGCCGGCTGCCAGCAATTCCTTGACCTGCGTCACGCCGCGGCGCTTGGGATAGTCGTCAAGACGGCCCTGCAGCATCAAATTGGTCGCCGGGTTGGCGATCATGTTGACGTTGGCCTCGCGAAGACGGTCGATCACGTGATCGGCGTAGTTCCTCGGATTGCCCGCCAGCGCGCAGGTGTGCCCGGCGGTGACCCTGCCCTGCCATCCATTCTTGATCGTTAGTTCGGCAAGCACTTCAAGCGTGCGCGCCATCGGATCGTCGGTCTCGTCGACATGCATGTCAATGTCGGCGTCGAATTCCCTGGCGATCTCGAAGGCAATCTCGATATGCCGCCGGCTATCGGCGGGCGACGCCTCGTTGAAGGGCATGCCCCCGACGACATCGACGCCCAGTTTCATCACCTGGCGCATCAGCGCTTCGGTCCCGGGCGATTTGACGATGCCTTCCTGCGGAAACGCGACGATCTGGATATCCATCAGATCGCGAAAGCGATCACGGGCCAGGATCAGGCCCTCGGCCGGG
>JAQGKJ010000008.1 GCA_028290165.1 Bradyrhizobium sp.
CCGGCATGGTGGTGAGCCGCGCCATCATCCGCGATCTCTACAGCCGCGATCGCATCAGTTCCATGATCAGCCTGGTGATCGCGGTGATGATGATCGCGCAGATGCTGAGCCCGCTGACCGGCGGCCTCCTGGAGACCGCGTTCGGCTGGCGCTCGATCTTCTACGTCATCACCGCCGCTTCGCTCGTGATCGCCGTAGCCCTTGCTTTGACGCTGCCGGAGACGCGCCGCGACCGCACCGAGGCCGGCGGTTTTCGCGGCGATGTCGGCAGCCTGTTCACAAGCCGCGCCTTCATCGGCTACCTGCTATGCCAGGTGCTGGCCTCGCAGATCATCTTCGCCTTCGCCGGCGGCGGTCCCTATATCGTGGTCACGCAGATGGGCCGATCCAGCGCCGAATACGGCGCATGGTTTGCCTCCACCGGGTTCGCCTATCTGATCGGCAACCTGTTTTGCGTGCGCTTCGCGCCGCGGCATTCGCTGGATAAGCTGATCTGGTTCGGGCTGGCGCTGCAACTGCTGGGCAGCCTGCTGAACCTGCTGTGGGGCGTCTCCGGGCTTAACCAGGCCCCGTCATGGCTGTTCGGCACGCAGATGCTGGTGATGTTCGCCAACGCCTTCGTGATGTCGAACTCGGCCGCCGGCGCCATCAGCGTCCGCGCGGAGGCGGCGGGCACAGCGTCGGGTGCGATGGGGTTTTTGCAGATGGGGATCGGTTCGCTGGTCTCGCAATTCGGCGCTTATCTCGGCGGCCATTTTGCAACGCCGGTCGCGCTCAATGCAGCCATCGTCGTTTTATCGGTCGGCTGCGCCTCGACCATGATCTTCCTCATTCCGCGCCGCGACGTGGTGGTGAGCGAGGAGTTGATCGAACAGGCCGAGGAGGAAGAGTCGGGGATGTTGTAGGTGCGCGGGTGACGCGATGCCGTCGCCCCAACAACAGTTGTCATCGCCCGCGAAAGCGGGCGATCCAGTACGCCGCGGCTTCTCGATTCAATCACAACCGCCTCTGTAATACTGGATCATCCGCTTTCGCGGATGATGACATCTGTATGTGTGGCGGCTGTAGGAGTCGCGACGAAAAAACGCACCTCACTCCCCGATCAGCTTCAGCCACTCATCCTCGGTCAGCACCTCGACGCCGTGCTTCTTGGCCTCAGCGAGTTTCGAGCCGGCGCCGGGGCCGGCGACCACATAATCGGTCTTCTTCGACACCGAGCCGGAAGCCTTGGCGCCCAGCCGTTCGGCCGTGGCCTTGGCTTCGTCGCGCGTCATCTTCTCCAGCGCGCCGGTGAAGACCACGGTCTTGCCGGCGATCGCCGAATTGCTCGTTGGTTTTTCGGCATCGAGGATGGTGACTTCTTTGGTCAGCCGCTCGACGATGCCGCGATTGTGGCTCTCGCCGAAATAAGCTGCGATGCTGGCGATCACCGTCTCGCCGATCTGGTCGAGCGCATCCATCTCGGCGATCGCCTCCTCGTCTCCCTTGGCGACCCTGAGGCAGGCGTCGTGAAATGCTTTCCACGAGCCATAGCCGCGCGCCAGCGCCAGCGCGGTGGTCTCGCCGACATGCCGCATGCCGAGCGCGAAGATGAAGCGTTCGAGCAAAATCTGGCGCCGTCGCCTGATCGATTCAAACAGGTTGCGGACCGAGGTTTGGCCGTAGCCTTCGATCTCCTCAAGCCTGAGCTTTAGGTTGCGCGCTTCCAGCGTGAAGATATCGGCCGGCTCTTTCACCCATCCGTTCTCGAAAAAGAACTCCAGCTGCTTCTCGCCGAGTCCGTCGATGTCAAAGGCGCGACGCGAGACGAACAGTTTCAGGTGCTCGATCTTCTGATAGGGACAGGCGAACTCGCCGCTGCAGCGGGCGCGGGCGCCCTCCTCGCCGGTGGCGGTCTCCTCGCGCACCACCTCGGTATGCAGCGGGCACGGACATTTCTTTGGAAAGTGATAGGGCTTCGCGTCCTTCTGCCGCTTGTCGAGCACCACGTCGACCACCTGCGGAATCACGTCGCCGGCGCGCTGGATGATGACGGAGTCGCCGATCCGGATATCGCGGCCGTCGCGCAATTGCTCGCCGTCGCCGCCGATGCCCCTGATGTAATCCTCGTTGTGCAGCGTGACGTTCTGCACGATGACGCCGCCGACGCCGACCGGCTCGAGCTTGCCGACCGGCGTGAAGGAGCCGGTGCGGCCGACCTGGATCTCGATATCCCTGAGCACGGTCATGGCGCGTTCGGCCGGGAACTTGTGCGCGATCGCCCAGCGCGGAGTGCGCGAGACGAAGCCGAGGCGCTCCTGCCAGTCGATACGGTCGACCTTATAGACCACGCCGTCGATATCGTAATCGAGTTCGGCGCGCTGTTCCTCGATCCTGCGGTGGAAGGCGATCAGCTGCTCGACCGAGTGACAGAGCTTGGCCAGCGGGTTGGTCTTGAAGCCGCAGCGCTCGAACCATTTGATCATGCCGGACTGGGTATCCTCCGGCATCGCGCTCATCTGCCCCCAGGCATAGGCGAAAAAGCCGAGCGGGCGCGAAGCGGTGATCGATGGATCCTTCTGGCGCAACGAGCCCGCCGCCGAATTGCGCGGATTGGCGAAGATGGTGTCGCCGGCGGCCTTCTGTCGCTCGTTGAGCGCGAGAAAAGCGTGCTTGGTCATGTAGACCTCACCGCGCACCTCGCAGATCTCAGGCATGTTGCGGCTTTTCAGTTTTTTCGGCACGTCCTCCAGCGTACGGATATTGGCGGTGACATCCTCGCCCTCGGTGCCGTCGCCGCGCGTGGCGGCAGTGACGAGTTCGCCGCCTTCGTAACGCAGCGACATCGAGAGCCCGTCGATCTTCGGCTCGGCGCTGAAGTCGATCCGGTCGTCCTTGAGCTTGAGAAAGCGTTCGATGCGGCCGACGAAATCGACCACGTCCGCTTCGGCAAAGGCGTTGTCGAGCGACAGCAT